>NZ_JBNGOX010000049.1:0-41640 GCF_050589785.1 Carboxylicivirga caseinilyticus
CAATTTGTAATAAAATATCATTTTATGTCACCCCTAAATCCCCTGAAGGGGACTTAAGCCTCCCTTATAGGGGAGGTTTGGTGGGGTATAATGAATGTAAAGTTACAATTTGAAAGATTCCTTATTTGCAGAATCACTTTTTGGACACCCTCATTCTATTACCTATCTCTTGACTTTGTAAAAAATTAAGCCTTATTGGGAATTGGGGCTTAAAGAATATTTCATCATTTATTGGAGGAAAAATGAAAAGAATTTTACTATTAAGTGTTCTAATGGTTGTGGTATGTATTACCACTTCTGAGGCACAAACAAAGACAGATGTATCTGCACAGGTTGGCAAGGGTATTCAATTCAAATCGGAAAATGACCTTTTTTATTTAAAGTTCACCACTCGTATTCAAACCAGATGGGACTTTGTTAACACTTACAGTAACGAATCAGAGGCTGCTGAATTTGCAAACAAAGCATGGGTTAAACGTTCTCGTTTGAAGTTTGATGGATACTTTCTAAATCCTAGCCTGGTTTATAAAATTGAATATGATGTTATGGGTGGATATGTGAGAGATGCCATCTTCAAATACAAAAAGAACAACATTGAATTATGGTTTGGCCAGGGCAAACTACCTGGAAACAGGGAACGCGTTGTGTCATCTGCAAATTTGCAAATGGTTGATCGTTCAATATTTAACGACAATTATAATATTGACAGGGATATTGGTGTTCAGTTTCACCACAAATTTATGATTGGTAAAACTATTGTTGCTGATCGCTGGGCTTTCACGTCGGGTGACGGAATCAGAAACAATGAATACGCACCTGGTCTAAGTTTGACCGGACAAATTGAAGTTCAACCATTAGGCGAATTTAAATCTAAAGGTGACTATAAATCGGCAGATTTGAACCGGGAAGAAACACCTAAGATTGCTATTGCAGCTTATACCAACTTCAATTCACATTCATATAAAGACAGAGGTCAGGTTGGAAAAGTAATAGGTGGTGAAGCTGATTTATTAAACATCGGAGGTGACTTTCTATTAAAATATCGTGGTTACTCGCTTATGATTGAAGCTGCCAACAGATCTGTGACTGATGATGCTAAAAAATTCGTTTATAATGACAACGGTGATGTTGAAGCCGCATTCTATACCGGATATGGTGCCAACATTCAAACCGGATATGTTTTTAAGAACAACTGGGAGCTATCGGGACGTTATTCATTTACAAAACCTAAAGAAATTGACTTTCACGATGAGATGACCGACTATACTTTGGGTGTTAGTAAATACATAATTGGTCACAATTTTAAGTTTCAAGGAGATGTTACTTTTCGTGATAAAATGGCTGGAAGAGATCAAATTATTACCAGATTACAGATGGAATTGCAGTTTTAAACAACACATCTAACACAATATAAAAGGCTGTCCAATAAAAAAATGGACAGCCTTTTTTAATTTCAGCCCCTATTTTTTTATTGGTCTCAATAGTAGTTAAAACTATGCACTTTAGTGCATATCGCTTTAGCTTCTAAAAATGTTATTTTTATGTCATGGTGCAGCGCAGTAATGGACATACCGTTTCAGAGATGACAGTTCATATAGTTTGGTCGACCAAATATCGCTATCCAGTTCTACAAGGTGATATTAAAGTAAGGTGTCGAAAAATATTAATGCAAATATGTGAAGCAGAAGATGTGTTGATATTAAAAGGTGTTGTCTCATCCGATCACATTCATATGCATATCAATTATCGTCCATCACAAAGTATTAGTGAGTTAGTGCGAAAGTTAAAGGGAAGAACTTCTCGCAAACTTCAGCAAGAATTTCCATCCTTGAATAAACGATACTGGGGTAGACACTTTTGGGCAATTGGCTTTGGATGTTGGAGCTCTGGAAATATTACAGACCAGATGGTAAATGAATATTTGGAACATCATCGAAAACCAGAAGACCAAGATGGATCAAACTTCATCCTCGAATAGCGCAAGAATGACTTTCAGTCATTCTGTTCATCCCCAAAACTATGGACTTGCAGTCCATAGTGGTTTATTTAATTTTCGTTAAAAGTGTATGTTCTCATAAAAATCCCTATTTATAGGGATTTGTTGTATTAAAGAAATTTTTCATTTTTGTATTGATGAAAAAAGAGTACAACACATACTTAAATCTGCTGAAACGAATAAGTATCCTGCTTGTCGTGGCGTTTACCCTGCAGGTTGTAAATAATGCTCTCTTTTTTCATTCACACAAAACAGCCAGTGGAAAAATCTTCCACCATGCTCATCCTAATGGAGGCAATCACTCTCATAGTGATTGCGAGTTTAGTTTTTACGAGCAACAGCAACTTTTATGTAATTCTGATATAAACCCATTAGTTGCTGAAGTTCCTTTTCAATTCAAGATAACTTTCGAACCGTCTGGTTCGGGATTAAATCTTTCTTTACATTTTAATTGTCTATCCCACAGAGGCCCTCCAGTATGCTAAACCTTATTTAGTAATACGAAAAATTAAAATATTCCACCATAATTCACTACAAAATGAAAACCAACTATTTGTATGGCCTTGCTATGGTCATATTGTCCCTATTTTCTATTAATATTTCTAGTGTAAAGGCACAGGCCGCCCCACCCGAACCTATTTGTAATCTTAAAGGAACCATAACATCAAAAGGCGAACCTTTGGCATTTGCAACGGTTTCAATCAGCAATACCACTTTGGGTGCTGTTTCAGATCTGAATGGTTTATTTGAATTAAACCTTGTACCACAGGGAGAATTTATTGTAAAAGCTCAGGCCCTTGGATATAAACCAGTTGAAAAACTAATTCAGTTTGAAGCAGGTAAAACCAACAATATAACATTCAACCTGGAAGAAGATGTGTTAGGTATTGAGCAGGTAGTAGTAACCGCCGACAGAAAAGAAACCAAGCGTACTGATGCCTCAATGATTGTTAATACTGTAACTCCTAAACTACTTGAAAACACGGAGACTATATCAATTGGCGAAGGACTGAATTATGTTCCTGGTTTACGATTGGAAAATAATTGTCAGAATTGCGGATTTACTCAAGTTCGAATGAATGGTATGGATGGAGCGCATTCGCAGGTATTAATAAACAACAGAGCCATCTTTAGTAATCTGGCTGGTGTTTATGGTCTTGAACTGATGCCTTCCAGCATGATAGATCGAATTGAGGTAATAAGAGGTGGTGGATCCGCATTATATGGAAGTAATGCCATAGCAGGTACCATTAATCTAATTACCAAAGATCCACTATCCAATTCTTATAATATAGGTACACAATACAGCTCAGTTGGAGTCGGGTCCGATGGTGGAGCAGCATCTGATTACTCAGTTAACTTAAATGCAACAATTGTTAGTGAAGATAAAAAAACCGGTTTGGCATTATTTGGATTTTATCGAGACAAAGATCCGTTTGATTCCAACGGAGATGGCTATTCTGAAATCTCACAAATTGACAACCTTACGTTTGGTGCCCGTTTAAACCATCGCATCGATTACAGAAGTAAAATTACTTTGGATTTTATGCGAATGAATGAAGAACGTCGAGGTGGTAATAAATTTGACTATCCAAATCACGAAGCTGATATATCAGAAGCTGTTGAACACAAAATAACCACTACTGCCCTAACCTATGAACGCTTTGTTGGTACAGGAAGCGTGTGGTCGGTATACGGATCTGCACAAAATGTTATCAGAGCCTCTTATTATGGTGCCGAGCAAAGTTTATCCGATTATGGTCATACCAACGGACTAACCTACAACATAGGTACACAATTCAAAACTGATTTTGGTAATAATTCAATTATATCGGGTATTGAAGCGGTTAATGATGTGATGGATGATAAGAAATTAGGGTATCTTGATTTGGAAACAGGTGAACATGTACCTAATACTCAAATTACGGATCAGAAGAAATCAATTTATGGAGTTTTTGCTCAATATGACAGAAAGATTGGTAATGTAAAAGTATCAGTTGGTGCAAGATTCGATCAATATAAAATTACTGACATAGAGCATAAAGACGGTAACAATAGTGGAAAAGTTTTTAGTCCGCGAATGAATGTATTGTGGCACATCTCACCTTCACTACAATGGAGAGCCAGTTATTCTCAGGGATATCGTGCTCCACAGGTATTTGATGAAGATCTTCATATTGAAACATCCGGATCACGAAAAGTAGTATATGCCAATGAAGCGGACCTAAAACAGGAAACAAGCCACAGTTACATGACTTCTTTTGATTTCAATAAGACAATGGGTACATGGAATATTGGTTTACTAGCAGAAGGCTTTTACACCAAACTTAATGATGCTTTTGCTTCTACACCAGAATATGACGAACAAACAGGCGTAACAACCTATATTAGAAGCAATGATGAAAATGGAGCTACAGTGCAAGGAGTTAATTTTGAAGCAACCATATCTCCTATTAACAAAGTTTACTTCAGAGCTGGTTACACTATTCAGTCAAGCACCTTTGGATCAGAACAGGAATTAAACGAAAAAGACTTTCTTCGTACCCCTGGCAATTATGGATTCTTTTCTTTTGATTATGATGTATTTCCAAAACTTTGCCTGATAACAACCGGAACTTATACAGGTAAAATGAAAGTAGCTTATTATGGTGAAAACTTTACGGCGCAGGATAACATCATTACAGAAGAAGAAGGTATAGTTGGTACAATCAGAACAACACCTACCTTTTTCGATCTGGGCTTTAAAGCTGAATATAAAATAAATATTGGAGGATTACCTTTTAAACTGTTTGGAGGTGTTAAGAACATATTTAATTCTTACCAGGATGATTTTGATTCAGGTATCAACCGTGATCCGGGTTATGTTTATGGCCCAATGAATCCAAGAACGATTTACTGTGGCATTAAATTAAGTAACATACTATAATCATTTATACTACTACTTAAAATCCCCATTAACATTTGTTAGTGGGGATTTTTATTTAATGCTACTGAATTATCTAATCCATTTTCTTTCAGGAGTTGTACAATCATATACCTTTAAATCAAGGTTCTCACCAATTTTCATTGCTTCATCTAATGCTTTTTCTTTATTAAATGAGCAAAGTTTAATCACCCGCTTATGATCATCCACAGCCAATACTAACTTGTATAAGTAATCACTTGTATCAGCTTCTCCACTATCTCCTTCGCTAACCGATAAATACCTCACAACTGAAACATACTTTATGGCTGGCAAGTGTCTCCAACCCCCCATTGTATAGCCTAATACCTTTGAAAAGTTTCTGTATCGATTGTTTCCTACATCCAATTCGATACCAGCAGAATAAGTCATTGCAGCAATACCTATTGCGATAGCCATTAAACCCGTTTCAATCGAATAATAAGAAAGTATAACAGCTGCTACATAATAGGATATAAAATAGACATTTAGCCTATTAGCTGTGAAGGTAGATTTATACATCATAGTATGTTTAGGTTGTTTCCGCCATAAATATATAAAAGATTATTTACAAATAATATACATATTTACACTTTAATTAACATTTAATACTCAAACACAAAGAACTAGTTGCCTAAAAATCAAAAGGCTACCCATTGGATAGCCTTTTGTATTTATTAAATACATTGTATTGTTATGACAAACCTGAGATAACTCCTTCAGAGTTAATATCCATTCCTTCTGCTGCAGGAACCGCAGGTAGACCTGGCATACGCATCATTTTACCCAGAATAGGAATTATAAACCCCGCTCCGGCTGCAAACTCAAATTCTCTTACGGTAACTTTAAATCCTTTAGGACGACCAATTAAGCTTTCATTATCTGAGAAAGATTTTTGAGTTTTAGCCATACAAACTGGTAACTTATCTAATCCCAGAGTTTCAATTTTCTTAATATCTGCTAATGCCTCTTTCGAAAAATCAACACCATCAGCACCATATATTTCACGGGCAATAGTTTCTATTTTTTCAATTACAGAGGATTGATGATCATAAAGTGGCTTAAAATCACTCTCCCCTTCTTCAATAGCCCTAACAACAGCCTGTGCCAATTCCAAGGTGCCATCGCCACCTAATCCCCAACCTTGACTGATAACAGCTTCAACACCCATTTCTTTACAACGGCACTTTACCAAAGCAATCTCTTCTTCACTGTCGGATACAAAATTATTGATGGCCACAACAGGCTTTAATCCAAATTTAAACGCATTTTCGATATGTTTCTCCAGGTTGGCAAAACCAGCTTCCACCTTTTCTCTGCTTGGGGTATCGTATTCTTCTTTAACAGCTCCACCATGATGACGCAGTGCCCTAATGGTTGCCACAATAACCATGGTATTCGGCTTCAGATCTCCTGCAACTGATTTAATATTAAGAAACTTCTCTGCACCCAAATCTGCACCAAATCCAGCTTCTGTAACCACATAATCAGATAATGATAGGCCCATTTTAGTAGCCAAAATTGTATTAGTACCCTGTGCAATGTTTGCAAAAGGTCCTCCATGAATAATGGCCGGATTTCCTTCGAGTGTTTGCACCAGATTTGGTTTTATTGCTTCTTTTAATAGTAAAGCCATAGGACCTTGTGCATTTAAATCCCTGGCATAGATTGGTTTCTTATCGAATGTAAAACCAACAAATATATTTCCTAATCGCTCTTTAAGATCATCCAAACTGGTTGCCATACAAAGTATTGCCATCACCTCCGATGCTGCCGTAATATTAAACCCATCCTGTCGGGGAATACCATTTGCTGTTCCTCCCAGACCGATGGTAATATCACGCAAAGCTCTATCATTCATATCAATAACACGTTTCCAAACAATAGTACGCGGATCAATATTTAAATTACGTGTCTTGCTTTGAATATTATTATCAATTAATGCAGCCAAAAGATTATTTGCTTTTTCAATGGCAGAAAAATCACCTGTAAAATGCAAATTGATATCTTCCATTGGAACAACCTGAGAATAACCTCCTCCTGCTGCACCACCTTTAATTCCAAATACGGGTCCTAACGAAGGTTCGCGCAAAACAGCAGTTGCCTGCTTGCCTATTTTATTTAATCCCTCGGTAAGCCCAATGGAAACAGTTGTTTTACCTTCTCCAGCAGGTGTTGGTGTTAGAGCAGTTACCAAAATCAACTTATTCTCCTTCACTTTTTCTTCATCGATTAAACTCAACGGTAGTTTAGCTTTATATTTACCGTACATTTCTAATTCATCCGGATCAATATTAAGCTTTGCAGCAATTTTTGAAATATGCTGCATTTGTGCCGATTGGGCAATCTCTAAGTCTGTTTTGAATTTTTTGGTTGTGTTCAACTCCATTAATAGCTACTCTAAAAGTTTCTAAATTACTCTCTTCAAAAATTGAAGCTGCAAAAATACATTCTTCTTATTAATTGTAAAGGTGATATTTATCAGAAAATCTAAATCTTAACATTATAAAAACAAAAACCCGTCAAAAAGATGACGGGTTTAACAATTTATTGCCTGTTTTAATGTCAATTTCTAATTCTGCAAACTACCTCCGGTGAATGATCTCTCACTCTGTAATAACCACGCTCATAAGGTATGTAATAGTAACCATCTCTATACAGATAATTATAACCATTATAACCTCTTACTGAACAATGACTAGGTGCATATCTAACGGTTGGCAGCTGCACTTCAGCCTCAATGTATCCTCTACCTGGCAAGTAAGTATAAAATCTACCTTGGCAATGATAATAAGTATCATAACCTATCACAAAACTAATATAATGGGTTGATGGAAGCCTTTGCAAATACACATAGTGGTTATGATGCTTCGGATGATTGTAACCATTACGATGAACATGCACAGTTGTTGAATGGTGTCCAGGAACATTGCATCCGGCATGACAATGATCTTCTACATACTGATAATGGTGTTTTTTGTTACTATTGTTTACTTTTTTGTATTTCTGATTGTTTTTGTTATTCTTCACATAACTAGTTGATTTGTTATTTGTCTGAGTAGACTGACGTTTAACCCGTGTTCTGTTGTTATCACTTGACCTTACCTCATTTCTGGATGTTCTGGATGATCTTTTCTCCTGTCCAAAAATATTATTGCCCGAAATAAAAATAAAGGTTCCTATCAATACCGTGTATATTAATTGTTTCGCTTTCATGGCTTCTAGTTTTAAGTTAGACATGTTATCAGGCTTAATGCATTAGCTTTGTTAGATCTATCCAAACTCCATGCCAAAACTTAACAATTATTAACAGGACATCCTGCCAGAAACCTACTTAACCACTATAAAACAATCAGTTATACCTTATCTATTTTTTTTGCTTCATTCCAGATCTTATCCATTTCTTCAAGAGACATTGCCTTTAAATCGAGTCCGGCTTTGATAGTTTTTTCCTCCAGATAATTAAATCGGAGAATAAATTTACGATTGGTTCTTTCCAATGCATTTTCAGGATTTACGCCATAGAGACGGGCCGCATTGATAATGGAAAACAATAAATCACCAAACTCAGCTTCAATTTTATCCTGATCCATCTGATCAATTTCAACTTTCAACTCTCCCAATTCTTCATGAACCTTATCCCAAACTTGTTCTTTATGTTCCCAGTCAAATCCAACTCCACGGGCCTTGTCCTGTATTCTGTTAGCTTTCACCATAGCAGGTAAACTCATTGGCACACCCGACAAAACAGATTTATTACCATCTTTTTCTTTAAGTTTAAGCTTTTCCCAGTTTTCTTCAACTTCACGTGCATCATCTACTTTTACTTCGCCAAAAATATGCGGATGTCGATAAATCAGCTTTTCATTTAAAGCTTCTATTACCTCCTTCATTGTAAAATCATGGGTTTCTGCACCTATTTTAGCATAAAACACAATGTGTAATAGCACGTCTCCCAGTTCCTTCTTAATCAGCTTCGGATCTTTTTTGATAATAGCATCCGCTAATTCGTATGTCTCCTCAATGGTTAATGTGCGCAACGATTCATTCGTTTGCTCTTTATCCCAGGGACACTTACTGCGCAATTCATCCATTATTTCCAATAATTCTTTAAACGCAACCAGGGTTAATTCATGTGTGTTATTACTCATAATGTTTAAAAGCCTTCGATGATTAATAATAGTACAAATATATCGGAAACTTGAGGTCATTTTAAATTATAGTCTATCTATTTGTTCAATTTAACTTTTGCTTTCATTTGGGGTATTTTGAAAGAAGAGAAATGTAAAAATTGTTGTTACTTTGCATTAGAGTAAATGACGGAATATTGACCTTTATATGATTGAAAAATTGATTTATCTCGAATCAGTCGATTTGGTAGAGTTTTTAGGTGTAAAAAATGCGAAACTAGAACTCATTAAAAACAGGTTCCCAAAACTAAAGATTGTTGCCCGGGGCAATTGGTTAAAAGCCATTGGGGATGCTGAAGAAATGGCTGATTTCGAAGAAAAAATCAATAATCTGATTGAGCATTACAATCAATACAATGTTTTAAAAGAAGCTACTATCTCCGAAATACTTGAAGGCGATAGTATAACTGAAGCTAAGAGCGACAGCGATATTATCCTTTATGGCATCAGCGGAAGACCTATTAAAGCAAGAACAGAAAACCAGGATAAATTAGTAAAGTCGTTTAAGAATAACGATTTATTATTTGCCATTGGTCCGGCAGGTTCGGGTAAAACCTATACGGCCATTGCTTTAGCAGTAGCTGCTCTTAAGAACAGACAGGTCAGAAGAATCATTTTAAGTCGACCAGCTGTTGAAGCCGGTGAAAAACTGGGTTTTTTACCGGGTGATATGAAAGAGAAGATTGATCCGTACTTACAACCTTTGTACGATGCTCTGCAGGATATGATTCCTCCTACCCGACTAAAAGAATACATGGAAAACGGCACTATACAGATTGCACCACTGGCGTTTATGCGTGGACGTACACTAAATGATGCCTGCGTAATATTAGATGAAGCCCAGAACACAACAAATAACCAACTTAAGATGTTTCTTACCCGTATGGGTGCTTATGCCAAGTTTATTGTAACGGGTGATGTAACTCAGATTGACTTACCTAACCCTCGCAGTTCGGGCTTGATACAAGGTATGAAAATACTTAAGGGAATTGATCGGATTGCTATCATTGAATTCAATAAAAAGGACATTGTGCGACACCAATTAGTGCAGGATATTGTTGAAGCATATGATAAAAAACAAAAAGAAGACGACAAGAAATAAAAACAAATATCAAATATCTACTATAAAATGAGTAAAGCAATTATTAAGACCGACTATCAGTTTCCTGGTCAAAAGAGTGTTTACAAAGGAAAAGTTCGAGATGTTTATAACATCAACGACGATTATTTAGTAATGGTTGTTTCTGACCGTCTTTCTGCATTTGATGTTGTTCTTCCTAAAGGAATTCCTTACAAAGGACAAGTGTTGAACCAAATTGCAGCTAAATTTTTAGATGCAACTGCTGATATCGTACCTAACTGGAAAATTGCCACTCCCGATCCTAACGTTACAGTTGGTCATATGTGTGAGCCTTTTGCAGTAGAAATGATTGTTCGTGGATATCTTACCGGTAGCTCATGGCGTTTATACAAAGATGGTGGACGTGAAATTTGTGGTGTACCGCTTCCTGAAGGCTTAAAGGAACACCAGGCAT
Organism: Carboxylicivirga caseinilyticus; assembly: GCF_050589785.1. Taxonomy (NCBI): domain Bacteria; kingdom Pseudomonadati; phylum Bacteroidota; class Bacteroidia; order Marinilabiliales; family Marinilabiliaceae; genus Carboxylicivirga; species Carboxylicivirga caseinilyticus. The sequence continues at coordinate 10,663 of NZ_JBNGOX010000049.1, forward strand.
TTCCTGAACCAATTCTAACACCTACTACCAAAGCTGAATTAGGAGCACACGACGAAAATATCACGCGTGAAGAAATTTTGAAACAAGGATTAGTTTCAGAAGAAGATTATATTGAATTGGAGAGAATCTCATTGGCACTTTTCAAGCGTGGTAGTGAAATTGCCAAAGAAAAAGGATTGATTTTGGTAGATACCAAATATGAGTTTGGTAAAAAAGATGGACAGATTTACCTGATTGATGAAATCCATACACCTGACTCATCCCGTTATTTCTATGCCGACGGTTATCAGGAACGTTTTGATAAAGGTGAAAACCAAAAGCAACTTTCTAAAGAATTTGTACGTGAATGGTTAATGGAAAACAACTTCCAGGGACGCAAAGGTGATGTTTTACCAGAAATTCCAGACGAGTTTGTTGATCAGATTTCTGAACGATACATTGAATTATATGAAAGTATTACAGGTGATAAATTCGAAAAGGCCGATGTTTCAACTGTTGTAAGTCGTGTTGAAAAGAACGTAACGGATTATTTGAACAATTTGTAATAATATTCCATCTATTCAGATACTTAAGGCACTCATAAGAGTGCCTTTTTATTTTAAATACATCCTGAAAAATCATCGCAAAAGACAAAAATCTGCTGCAAAACATGTTAATGTTTGTTAAATATTTTGGAAGCAATCATTCTAAATAAGGTTGTAATCTTCACATTACAATTTAAAGTTTTATATTGCAATCTCCACATAGCACCTATTCAACTTCATTGATATCAGGCATTTTCATTTTCGGCATATAAGAATCTTGAATATGATCATTATTTAGAATGTCTGAATTCCAACCTCTTAAATAAGACTTAAAAGTCTTTTATAGCGTTGAAAATTTAATTTTTTGCTATTTACTTTGCACCCGAAACATCGCTAGAAATTATATAGCATATTATATAAAAGGTAAATATCAATTAATCATGAGCAAGATTAAAGACATGTTCAGAGATGGACTTTGGAACAAAGAAATTAACGTAAGAAACTTTGTTCAAATGAACATCACCCCTTATGAAGGAGACAGTTCTTTCTTATGTGGTCCAACAGAAAGAACCCAAAAATTATGGGATCTTTGTAAGGAGGCTATTAAGGAAGAAACCGAAAATAACGGAGTGCGTTCAATCGATACAGAAATTGTATCAAACATCACCGCTTTTGATGCTGGTTATATCCAAAAAGATCTTGAATTGATCGTTGGTCTTCAAACAGACGAGCTTTTAAAACGTGCCATGAAGCCTTACGGAGGTATTGCAGTGGTAGAAAAAGCCTGTAGTGAACAAGGTTTGGAGGTTTCAGATCGCGTTAAAGATATTTTCCGTAATTATGCTAAAACACACAATGATGGTGTATTTGATGTATATACTGATGAAATACGTAAGTTCCGTTCATTAGGATTCTTAACCGGACTACCTGATAATTATGCACGCGGTCGTATTATTGGTGATTATCGTCGTTTGGCCTTATATGGTATCGACCGTTTAATTGAGGCTAAAAAAGAAGATCTGCGTGGATTATTAGGCCCTATGACCGATGATAAAATCCGTTTGCGCGAAGAGGTAGCTGAGCAGATCAAAGCTTTGGCTCAAATTAAAGAACTAGGTACCAAATATGGCTTGGATTTAAGTCGTCCTGCAGAATCAGCACAGGAAGCTGTTCAATGGGTTTATATGGCTTATCTTGCAGCTGTAAAAGAGCAAGACGGTGCTGCCATGTCATTGGGTAATGTTTCATCATTCCTTGACATTTATATTGAGTACGATCTACAAAATGGAACAATTACTGAAGAACGCGCTCAGGAATTTATCGATCAGTTTGTAATGAAATTACGTATGGTTCGTCACCTGCGTATGAATGCATATAATGAAATTTTTGCCGGCGACCCAACCTGGGTAACTGAAGCTATCGGTGGACGTTTAATGGACGGTCGTCACAAGATTACCAAAACATCTTTCCGTTTTCTACAAACATTATACAACTTAGGTCCTTCTCCGGAGCCTAACATGACTGTACTTTGGTCAAACACTTTGCCTGAAAACTTTAAGAACTTCTGTGCTCAGGTATCAATCGATACATCATCAATTCAGTACGAAAACGATGATTTGATGCAAAGCACACGTAAATCAGATGACTACGGTATTGCTTGTTGTGTTTCGTTCCAGGAAATTGGTAAACACATCCAGTTCTTTGGAGCCCGTACCAACCTTGCTAAAACCTTATTATTAGCAATCAATGGCGGACGTTGTGAGATGTCGGGTAAACAAATGATTGAAGGTGTTCCTGCTTTGAAAAGTGATGTTCTTGACTTTGACGAAATAATGGCTAATTACAAAATTGCCATGAAAGAAGTTGCTCGTGTTTACAACGAGTCGATGAACATCATCCATTACATGCACGATAAATATTACTACGAAAAAGCTCAGATGGCATTTGTTGATACCAATCCACGTATCAACCTGGCTTATGGAATCGCCGGTTTGTCAATTGTAGCAGACTCCTTATCGGCTATTAAGCATGCTAAAGTAAAAGTGGTTCGTAACGAACAAGGTTTAAGTACCGACTTCAAAATCGAAGGTGATTTCCCTTGTTATGGTAACGACGATGATCGTGTAGACAATCTGGCGGTAGAAGTATCAGGGTATTTCAATAGCTTATTATCAGAGCTAGGTGTATATAAAAATGCTGAGCCTACCATGTCGATATTAACCATTACTTCAAACGTGGTTTACGGATTGAAAACAGGTGCTACGCCTGATGGTCGAGCACATGGTGTGCCATTTGCACCAGGAGCCAACCCAATGCATGGTCGTGATAAAAACGGAGCCATTGCATCGTTAAACTCAGTGGCTAAGTTAGACTATAAAAATGCATTGGATGGTATTTCAAATACCTTCAGCATTGTGCCTAAATCATTAGGTGCTGACGAAAATGTTCGTCGTGAGAACCTTGTTACCATGATGGATGCCTACTTCTCAAAAGAAGCACATCACTTAAATGTAAACGTGTTGAACCGCGAACTTTTGGAAGATGCAATGGAAAATCCGGGAGAATATCCTCAGTTGACCATTCGTGTATCGGGTTACGCTGTTAACTTTGTAAAACTTACACGTGAGCAACAATTGGAAGTGATTTCAAGAAGCTTCTTCGATCGCATGTAGCAGGCAAATGATCAATATACAGGAGGCAGTTGCTATGTAGCTTCTGCCTTCTTCTCTTATTTACCTTTTTAAACTAACGCCATGTTAAACGTTCATTCATTTGAATCGTTGGGGACTTATGATGGTCCCGGAATTCGTCTTGTGGTTTTTTTGCAGGGCTGTAATTTTAAATGTTTGTACTGTGCCAATCCTGATACCATTGAATGTAAAGGAGGCAAACCTACTTCGGCTGAAGAGATTGTAAGCATGGCTATAAACCAACAACCTTTCTTTGGTAAAAAAGGTGGTTTAACCTTTTCAGGTGGTGAACCCTTGCTTCAGGCTAAGGAATTAATACCGGTTTTAAAAGCGTTAAAGGCAGAAGGTTTTCATATTTGTGTTGATACCAACGGTAGTGTTCTTAATGACTTTGTAAAGGAAGCCCTGGAATATATCGATATTGTTCTGCTCGACATCAAGCAGATGAATGAAGAGCGTCATCGCGCATTGGTTGGACAAAGCAATGATAAAACACTTAAACTGGCTGAATACCTTAACGAAATAAATAAACCTGTTTGGTTACGTTATGTTTTGGTACCCGGATACAGCGACGATCTGAAAGATCTGAAACAACTGGGAGAACACTTTGGTGGATACGAAAACATTGAAAAGCTGGAAATACAGCCATATCATCACCTGGGAGCTCATAAATATGATCACCTGGGCTGGAAATACGAACTGGAAGGCGTTCCATCCAATACTCCTGAACAATTGGAAACTGCCTACCAAATATTCAAGCAGTATTTTAAGGAAGTAATAATTAACTAAGAAAAGGATCAAACTTTTTTGTTTTTAGCAAAGCATTATAAAAAATGAACTACTATAACTCAAAAGAAATTGTATCGGTTGTTAATAAAGTAGCCGAGACAAAAACCAATACATCAGTCGCAAATACCATTGTATTAGCCATTCTTGCCGGAGGTTATATTGCCATGGGAGGATTACTTGCTGTGGTAGTAGGTGGTGGACTTCCCGGATTAGAGGCTTCCAATCCAGGTATTCAGAAGTTCTTATTTGGGGCCGTTTTCCCATTGGGACTCATCTTAGTTGCTATTGCCGGAGCCGATCTTTTCACTGGTAATACGGCTTATTTTATTCCTTCATGGTTTCAGGGTAAAACAAACTTTCAATCCATCTTAAAAAACTGGTCGTTAGTCTATCTTGGCAATTTTATTGGTTCAATCATTGTTGCTCTGTGTTTTGCTTATTTAACTGATTTATTTGCTAAAGATCCCTGGTTAGAAAGCATCAGAGGCATTGCTGAAGCAAAAACAGCTAATCCGTTTTACAAAGCCTTTTTAAAAGGTATTGGCTGTAACTGGATGGTTGCGCTGGCCATGTGGCTTTCATATGGTGCCAAAGATATTTCGGGTAAGATATTAGGAATTTGGTTCCCGGTTATGGCCTTTGTGGCAATGGGATTTGAGCACTCGATAGCCAATATGTTTTTTATACCTACAGCTATTTTTTATGGAGCTGATGTTACCTGGACAAGCTTTGTGGTAAATAATCTGATTCCGGTTACCCTGGGTAATATTGTTGGTGGTGCCTTATTTGTGGGTGCAGCCTACTGGTTTGTATACGAACGCAACAATTCATAAACATCCATATAGTCGAATGAATTTTAAAACCGGAGATGCTTATCTTCGGTTTTCTTGTTTTATAGGTACGACTCCGCTGGAGTCGTTGATAGCATCATATTATCTCGCTATAAAGATGGAACTCCTCTGGAGTTCATCTCAAAAAACCACTTTATAACCATAAATCTATTGCTCAAATAATTGATACCAGAGGCATCATATATTTATAGAATATCCATCCAATACAACAGCCGACTCCAGCGGAGTCGAATATCTATTTACCATGCCAATCAAACAAATTTATCCTTAAATTCAACATTAAATAACTTCAATAATTTGACGTATTCATCTTTAAAACTACTCTTGTTATGATGGACCTTCTGATTCTCGATATACTTGATCACCGCATCTAACTGAGATTGACCATAAGAAAAAGCCCCAAATCCCTCCTGCCATTTAAACTTATAACTACTAAATCCTTTATCTTCTATAAAATTTGTGGATGATTTTTTGATTTCTCTTACCAGATCTGATAAACAACAGGAAGGCTTCATTCCAATTAGAAAATGGATATGATTATCTGTTCCATTAATGGATAGCATTTTCTGCCCTTTTTCTTTTACAATACCTGAGATATATTTGTGTAATTCAGCTTCCCATTCCGACTGGATGGAAGCTTCTCTGTTTTGTATGGCAAATACAATCTGAATGTAGATTTGAGAATAGGTATTGGCCATGGTAATGTAGGTTTGGTGTATATATTCGACTCCGCTGGAGTCGTTTTTTAAATTACAACTTTTTCTATAGATATAGAACTCCTCTGGAGTTCAAAGTCAATAATTTCCCTTGTATAGATTCCCTTTAATTTCAATCTACAAAAAAGCTAATAATACCAGAGATATTATATATTTATAAAATGTTCGAAGAATTAACTCCATTTGAGCCATTAAAAGCATTCCCTTTCTACAAATGCGTAACTCGTAAGGAGTTCAAAACAGTAAGTATTCCTTTAATCAAAATCTAACATAAGCTTCTGTTCATCCAATTTTAAAGACTTTTATTGATGCCAGAGGCATCATATATTTATAGAATATATGATCAACTCAACACTCGACTCCAGAGGAGTCGAATAACTATCAATTATGCCAATCAAACATATTTTCAACTATACCTAATTATCTTCTTTAGCCAGTTCATGGACAGAAACATCATCAATAAAAACGTCTTTCACCACCGCATCCCCATTCATAATACTTACAAGAGCGTATGATATTTTACTGGTGTCGTTTAATGCCTCACGATGAACAATCTCAGCATTTTTGGCTTTAGATTCCTCCATATAAAAACGATTAAAATCGTAATCCACCCGTATCATTGCTGTGTCATTCCAAATACGATTACCAATAGTTGCCTTCACAAACAGTTGATTATCATCAATTATTGCTCTGGAAACCGATTCTATCTTAGCAAATCCATCCTTATCCATGCTAAAATAAACAAATACCTCATCTCCCCGACTCCAACTTTCTGTACTGTCTTTCTTGATGCTATTTTCTTCATAATCCAATACAATATATTTTCCTCTGAACGGATCATTAGGATCGATTGGTGCTGTTTTTAGTTTAATTTCTGTTCCTTCTCTTAAAATTGCTTCTCTGTCCCAAATCATTTTAGAGGGTACAAACAATTGTACCAATGCTACCAGAATAAAAAGGGGCAATATTATACTTTTCCTATTCATTAGATTTCCTTTTTTTCAGCATTACATAATTTGAAGCAAAAAAGCCCACTCCCACTATAACAAATAACACACCTCTCAAAACAAAACTCAGATCCGAATCAAAGAACCGACAAACAACCAATGCGGTAATGATTAGCAATCCATAATTCAATATTCCAAAATGATTTTTTTGAGCTCCCTGAAGAATAATTAAAATACCTAAACCCAATACAAATAAATTAATCAGGATAATCGCTACCGAAGAATTCAATCCAATAATATAAGTTGGTATCAACAAAAGAAATATAAACGAGAATGGATTCATGTTTTCAATCGTCAATTCTCTTTTTCGATAGAATAGCATCACCAATGCTAAGGCAATCAAAACTATAATTGAGAGAAATTCGTTCGAGCGTACCAATTCATTCATCAAAACTTCAGTCGTCCTCAGATGATCCCAAAACCAGTTAAAACTCAACATCAATAATATAATAATACTACCTAAGCTCCCCATAACGCTATAGCCATTACTTAATAATCTTTGCTTAGAAATGAATTCCCTGTCACCAATCAGACTAAAAATGCCAAATAAGACAATATATGCTATATACATTAACTCATCGAATTTTTCAGCCAGTGTACCAAGAATGATAACCAGCGATAAAGGAATGATCCAATTATGAAAAACCATAAAATTACTCGTTGGCTTTTTCCGATACAAATGATAATAATGAGGCATTATTAATAGTAATGACACCCAATACATGTATGAATCTGACGACGGATAAGTCCAGTAACTGGTTTCTGCAGCATAATAGGTAATTCCAGCCAAACAAAGCAATGATGCAACCGAAGATTTCATCAGATAAATCAGTGGAATACACAACAACATCCATGTAAGCAAAAATGAACTTAAATTACCCGGAATATTGTATATCTGACTCACCAGTGAGATACTTGCTCCAACAGCGAAAAACAAAAAAGCACTTACACTTTCTCGCCATGCAATACTATCCCTTTTCTTTAGAATAACCCATCCGCTCAAATACTGACCGATAATAAGAGGAAGAAAAGCAAATATGGTTTTTGTCATTCTCGAAAGCTCATCCCAGTTATGAGCGATGATCAGAATAAGCCCAAGTCCAACCAATATAGCACCCAAGACACCAAAAACAATAAAAAGTTTATTGGTTGAGGAACTTTTTTTGCTTTTATAGTAATCCTGAATACGTTTTGCTGTTTCATCAGTGATAACACCTTCCTGCAATAATTCCGGTATTTCTTTTAGTATACCCATAAGTTAGTTGATAAGTGGTCAAACATTGCAATTCTAAAATAAACAATATATTAATATTATCAACACTTATAATCAATAACCATTATTGCAGAGTATAACGTAGTATAGCAACGGAACAAACTACAGTAGTAATGACGTCCAACCTAAGTAGCAAAGATTCAAAACTGTGGAAGTAATGTTCTAAAGTTGTTTAGCAATAACTAAAAACAGTCTAGTACACGTTAGAAGTGAGGTAACAGCGAATAAAAGCACCGAAATTATGACAAATGATAAGGTATCACCACAAAAAAGCAACGTAGCAAGGGGTAAAAGTTAGGTAGCACCCCAAAAAAGTTTGGAAGCAGAGGGTAATAGCAGCCAAATTGACAGATTGATAGAAAATCTATAACAAACAGCTATCTTCGCAGCAAACAATCAAAATATGAACAGACTCGACCTCATCAAACGACTCCTGCCCGGCTTTTTACCCATCATTATTTTTATTGTAGTTGATGAAATATGGGGAACTCTCTATGGTTTAATTATTGCTATTGCAGTAGGAATAATCGAGTTGGCATACAGCTATATTAAAGAACGAAAAACAGACCGGTTTGTAATACTTGATGTTGGGTTACTTGTTGCACTCGGGGCTGTTTCTATCGCTTTGGATAACGAGATATTTTTTAAATTGAAACCCGGAATCATCAGTCTTTTAATGACGGGTATGATAGGCTTTTCCTCTTTTTCGAAACACAATATTCTTCTTCAGATGAGCCAACGTTATATGAAGCAGATACAGATGAATCCATACCAGGTTTGGGAAATGCAACAAAGCATGAAACGTATCTTTTGGGTGATGCTGGTATATTCTTGGGCTGCCATTGCTTCTTCATTTGTTGAGATAAAAGAGGTATGGAGTTTTATAAATGGTGCCGGAATGTTTGTTGTGATGGGTATTTTCTTTGCTTTTGAATGGTACACGAAAAAGAAACAAGCTCCAAAGCTACAAAAAGAAGAATGGTTGCCTTTGGTGAATGAAAAAGGCCAGGTATTGGGTTCTGCTCCCCGATCAGTGGTTCATAATGGATCAAAACTATTACACCCGGTGGTTCATTTACATGTTTTTAATGATGGAAAACTACTATTACAAAAGCGACCTATGAATAAGCTGGTTCAGCCCGGCAAATGGGATACAGCAGTTGGTGGTCATGTAAGTGCAGGCGAAAATATTGAGCAAGCTCTGCAAAAAGAGACTTTTGAAGAAATTGGTTTGCAGCAATTCAAAGCTGAAGGACTAAAGCCCTATTTATGGAAAAGCGAAATAGAACATGAGTTGGTATTTCTTTTCAAAACTAACCATAAAGGTCCATTCAAAAAAGCTGAAACCGAAGTAGATGAACTACGTTTCTGGTCGATAGACGAGATCAATGAGAATTTGGGTAAAAATGTTTTTACGCCCAACTTTGAGCATGAGTTTAGGACTTATTTTGCTAAATAATATTGTAGGTAAAAGTGCTCTCTTTCATCTAAGCATATAAAGAACGGTCTTTAAATATAATCAACCACAAATTTCACTAATTAACACAAATTGTTCCGCATTAGCGGAACATCAATTGGTGAATCGAAGATCGACGTAGTCAAAATTTAAAAATCAGCAAAGCTAAATATGCGCTTAATAAGTAATGATCTAAACCTTATGTTTAAAAGAATAGCTCTGAAAATTATCTTTTAACCCAACAATTAAACAAATTAATAATACATCAATTGCTTTACTGAAAATTGATTAATTGTCACATTGAAAATCGACTAATTGAATAATCAGCCAATCGTCTAATCAATCAATTGTCCAATCAAGACAGGCTCTTCCCTAGAATCTGTTAAACCTGTTAGCTTCACTTTGTAAAAGCTATTCTTCTTGACCTCATCAGCTTTAAACTGAACCGGAACATAATATTCACCATAACCATGAGCAAAGCCTCTTTTATCAATCTTTTCAACCAAAACAGTTTGCTCTGATCCAATAAACTGTTGGCGGTAATTTCTTTTGGCCTCCGCAGTCTTATGTCGTAGTTGTTCACTCCTATCCGACTTAACTTTTTCCGGAATCACATTGGTCATTCGGGCAGCCCGGGTGTTATCCCTTTTTGAGTATTTGAAAGTATGCACATGGCTAAAACCAATCTGATCAACCGAATCTAATGAAGCCTGAAAATCCTCTTCAGATTCACCCGGAAAGCCAACAATAATATCTGTTGTAATATTAAATTTCGGATCAATTTCTCTCAGGCGCTGAACAATCTGTTTGTACGAACGATAGGTGTACATTCTTCGCATCTGCAACAAAACAGATTCAGAAGCACTTTGTAAGCACAAATGCAAATGAGGCGTCATTTTAGGATGTGTCAATAAAGCAAAAAACTCATCGTCGAAACCATCAGGTTCAATGGATGAAATACGCACCCTGAAATCAAATGGCAGATCCAGTATTTTTGCCAGAAGCCCTGAGAATTTGACTCCTTCGTGCTCATAACGGCTAATATTCACACCGGTTATCACAACTTCTTTATAGCCAAAACCAACCACTTCTGTAATATTCTTCAGAATATCCTCTACTGGCCGACTGGTAGCTCTTCCTCTTACTTTGGGAATAATACAGAAAGTACAGAAGTTATCACACCCATCCTGAATCTTGATCATACTGCGCGTATGAAATGTCTCAGATGCTGGCGCATAGTTAAAAACGCCACCTTGTGTAGTATTTGCAGGAACAATCTCTTTATTAAAATGAGCCTGCACCAATTGAGGAATAGCACTTTTGTTTTCGTTATCCACCACATAGGCATTGGGATACAGTTCTTCCAAAGCCTCTTTATGATGATTGGCCATACAGCCGGTTATAATCAGCATTCCGTTATGACCATTCTTCAACGCATGATTAACTGCATACCGCGATTTTTGATCGCTTTGGTTAGTAACGGTACAGGTATTCACCACAAACACATCGGTATCTTTGCTGTCTTCTACCACATCGTAGCCCATAGCCACAAATTTCGATGCCATCGCATCGGTTTCAAACTGATTTAACCGACAGCCCAAAGTCTTAAAACCTACCCTTTTCTTTGCTAACTGAAACATTATACCTCCTGCAAACTTTCTACTTCAACCAACTCGCCTTCCACTGAAAAATTTGTTGCCGATGTAATTTTTACTTTTACAAACTGACCAATCAAACTCTTATCTTCTGATGCAAATCGAACGGTGATCTTACCTTCAGTCTGACCACTTAAGTAGCCACTCTTACGATCGGTATCGCGCACCAGAATGATGAATTCCTTATCCACCATATTTCGATTGTATTTACCTGAAACTTCTGCCAAGTCTTCAGTCAATAAAGCTAAACGCTCTTTCTTTATCTTATGATCCACATCATCGGGCCAGCTATATGATGCCGCCCCCGGACGTTTCGAATACATGGCAATGTAAGCCATATTGTATTCAAACTCTCGCATGGCCTTGCGTGTATTCTGAAACTGCTCTTCCGTTTCACCTGAAAAACCAACAATAATATCGGTAAACAAGGTTGCCTGTGGTATCAGTTCACGAATAGCTTCTATCGATTCGCGATACTTTTTAACCGAATGTTTACGGTTCATCTTAATCAACACCTTATCATCTCCCGATTGAATAGGAAGATGAATCTGCTTTCCAAGGCATTTGTATTTAGCAATTACTTCAATCACTTCACGTCCCATATCACGCGGATGCGGAGAGGTAAAATATACCCAGAAACGATGCTGAGTTGATTCACCAATCTTACCTATCTCCTCAAGCAACTGTGCAAAGTTGATTTCTGCACCTTTTTTATCCAGCCCATATGAGTTTACATTTTGTCCTAACAAAGTAATCGACTTGTATCCTTTCTCAACAAGACTTCTTACCTCGCTTATGATTTCCACCGATGGACGACTTACTTCTCTGCCACGAGTATAAGGAACTGCACAAAACGAACAGAACTTATCACAACCATTTTGAATTGGTATAAAAGCTTCAAAAGAACTGTTATACTTGGGTTTAACCTTCCAGAAAAAGTTAATTTCTTCTTTTGGATTCAGATTTTCTTTTTCCAGTCCGGCAGGTGTGGTTATACCATATTGCGATAACATTTGCGGAAACTTAGGAAGCTCGCGCATGGCAAATACGATATCAAAAAGCTTCAGAAACTTCTCTTCATCAGCAGGTAAAATACATCCGCTAATAAATGTAATCAGGTTCTGCGATTGCTTGCGTTTATTCCAAAGTGCTATTTTTGAATACACCTTGTCTATGGCTTTCTGTCGAACTGAACAAGCAAGAATACCAATAATATTAGCCTCTTCTTCATTTTCTACCCATTGATAACCCATGCCTTCCAGCACATTTCTCACTCTTTCACTGTCAGACATATTCATCTGACATCCCAATGTCACTAAATGGTACTTCATCATATTAGCTTCTAGCTGTTAGCTGCTGGCTACTAGCTTTAATTTGTTAAAAATAAACTTCTGCGTGAATGTTATCGGTACTTACCCCCTGCTCTTCCAATATATCATACACATCATGTATCATATTGCAATTCCCACACAAGAAATACTGAACATCCTTACCGAATTTGTTTTCTTTCAGGTAATCAGTAACCCTTCCATAATAGTTACCTGTTCCCTCACGCGATGTACACTTTACATAACGCTTTTTGTCGTATGTTTCTGACTCATATCCTTCCGACCCATATTTTACACCATGCAACAAAGTATAATCAATCTCAGGTTTTGATAAGACAAAACTATGAAAAGGTGAAACTCCGGTACCACTGGCAATAAATACGTATTTCTGATTCTTTGGCAGTTTGTTATTGATTGTAAAATAACCTACAGGTTCTTCTACCACAACAAAGCCACCTTTCTGAAGTTTCTTCAGGCTTGGCGAAACCAACCCATTTTCAACTTCCTTCACCAGTATTTCAATATAATCATCATTTTCGGCACTATATATTGAATATTCCCGAGTATGAATTCCATTAGGTGGTCCTACACATATATGCTGACCAGCTTCAAACTCCAGTCCCTTGCGCTCAAAACGCATAACAAAAGTTGAATCTGTTAAATTACGAACTTCTAAAATTTCGTGTAAATCGGTTTTAATCTTATTGGCCACAGGCACTTTATGACTCATTTTATCTAAACTTTTCTAATTAATTAAATAAGGTTACTGCTTTAAACAGGCTCAGAACAATTTGGTTTAAATTAAGAGAATGCAAAATTGGTACTTTTTTACTTAATTAGACAAAGAAAAGTTCGTTAAAAAAGGATAATTTTATCCTTATATATTTAAGCACAAAAATATTAGCTAAAAAAAGTTTTTGAAAGAACTTCATAAGGATAAACAAGATTTCATTTTGTAATGCATTTATTTTAGCTATTTTTATTCACGTTTAACCCAAATAATATTTCCAAACCATCTATGAATGAATTAAATCGAAGGTTCGTTATCACCTTTCTTTTAGTATCAATACTTTCAGTATCTGCTTATTCACAATTTTCACAGTATCGCTTTGAAAGTCTGGATACAGATGATGGGCTTAGTAATAACTCGGTTAATTCCATTATACAGGACAGCAGAGGTTACATTTGGTTTGGAAGTTATTATGGATTAAACAGGTACGATGGATATGAAATAACTAATTTCTACCATAAGCACGATGAACCCAACACTATTTCTGACAACTTCATTACTTCGCTGGTAGAAGACGAAGAAGGAAATATATGGATAGGTACAAAATTCGGATTAAACAGATTTCATCACGACACTGAACAAATCAGTACATTTTATGTAGACACAGTCCAAGGTTATTCTATCTCAAATAACCAGATTGGTGCCCTATTAATGGACGATCAAAACAGGTTATGGATTGGAACAATGGGTGGAGGATTAAATTCTTATAATAAAGAGACAAAAACTTTTGATGCCTTTCCACAAAACCATAGGCAATATAACTACATTAATTATATATCTGCATTGTGCAATGGTAGTGATGATGAACTGTGGATGGGGACCTATGGAAATGGACTTAGTCTGTATAACAAAAATTCCAGGACATTTAAACACTTCGACTTTGAAAACATGCAAATTAACAGTTTGCTTGATGATGGATTGGGTTTTATCTGGATTGCCACCAATAACATGGGTTTATATAAATTTAGTAAGGAGAATTATCAATATATAAAGCTAAATCTTAACAAAGATGGTAATGACAATATCAACATTATTATGTCCTTATCTCAATCTCAAGATGGCAAAATATTAGCTTCAATTGATGGTGATTGTATTTATGTGATTGATCAAACAAATAATCAGGTAATCTACAATACAGAACTGGCAAAAGCATTCAGAGGACTTGATACCAAAGCCGTTTATACAGTATTTGTTGATGGAAACGGATTATATTGGATTGGTACTATAGGTAAAGGTATCAGATTGTTAAATCTGGACCGAAACCGCTTTACCTATTTTACCAATGAGCCGAATAATCCCTTCAGCCTGAGTGAAGATGCTGTGATATCATTACTGCAGGACAATAAGGATAGAATCTGGATTGGAACTGACGGTGGAGGCCTAAACCTTTTTGATATACATAACGGAAGATTTAAGAGATATACTCAACAAAGTTCTAACCTGAAAAGTAATGTTATTAAACGATTGTTTGAAGATATAAAAGGTAACATCTGGTTGGGTACTTATGGTGGTGGATTAGCTTTATTCAACCCTTCAAACGGTAATTTTAACTCATACAATCCAATTGAACCTACTAAAAATGAAGAACTTTATTTATCGGTATGGTCAATCGGCCAACAGGAAGCTAACCAGCTTTGGGTAGGTACACTTGGGAATGGTCTTTTTAATTTTGATATTCAATCAAAAGAGTTCAAACCTTTAAAAGAAATATTTCCCGCTTTAGGCTATGTCTTAAATGATTATATACTAAGCTTAAAAGTTGACTCTAAAAACAATTTATGGATTGGAACCAGCAATGGTGTTTACGTATGGTACTATCAAACCAAACAATATAAGCGCTGGCTATTTGATGAGATCAACAATAGTGGCGTTGGCAAGAATGCAATATTAACCATTAATGAGAGTTATGATGGCAACATGTGGCTTGGCACAAACGGCGGTGGAGTCATTATTATCGATCCCCAAAATGGTACTTTTAATGAACTAGGCATAAAAGATGGATTGGCTCAGGAACAGGTTTATGATATCAAACAAGATAACAACAATCGGATATGGATTGCCACCCAGGGAGGAATATCAAAATACGATATAGAAACCGGACGTTTCCAGAATTTTGATAATCGGGATGGATTGATTGGCAGTGCTTTCAACACTTTGATGATAACCGATTCTGATCTGATATTTGCTGGAAGTGTTAAAGGTTTAAATTATTTCAATCCTAACATTACAAAAGAAAATGCTTATGTTCCTCATGTTCAGTTGACCAACCTACTGATTAATAATGTACCCGTAAAAGTAGGTAGTGCTAATAGTCCGTTGACTAAAAACATTGCTGATACTAAAGAATTGGTACTAAATCACAAACAAAATAATTTTGGAATTGAATTCGTGGCCATCAACTACTATTCAGAAAAAAACACCTATAGCTACCTGTTAGAAAACTCTTCTGAAAGCTGGAGTGAAAATTCTACAAACCGTATTGCCAAATACAATAATTTAAAACCGGGTAATTACATTTTTCGAGTTAAAGCTGCCAATAATGATGGTATCTGGAGTCATTCAGAGACAATACTTCACGTAAAAGTATTAGCACCATGGTGGAAAAGATGGTATGCCTTTCTTGCCTATTTTCTTACTCTGGGCATTATTATATATGCCTATATTCGTTATTCTATTCTTTGGATTGATTTAAAAAGAAAACTTCAGTTTGAATCAATGGAAAGTCAGCGTATTAAGGAGCTTAACCAGATGCGTCTGCAATTTTTCACCAACATATCTCATGAATTCCGTACGCCATTAACCTTAATTGCCGGCCCATTGGAAGCCCTTCGAAAAAGACTAACCCTGAATAACGATGACAAGGAGCTCTTTGTGATTATGCATAAAAACACCAACCTTTTATTACGATTAATAAATCAGGTGATGGATTTCAGAAAAGTTGAAACCGGCTCAATGGAATTAAATGTTACCACAGGCGATATTATTTCGTTTATAAAAGAGTCAGCTCAGGCTTTTTCATATATGGCTACTGAACACCAAATTAATTTCAAAATCAAAACTAGTATTGAAAGCCTTGTTATTCAATTTGATGAAGATGTTATTGAAAAGGTAATATACAACCTCCTATCTAATGCTTTTAAATATGGCAAAGAAAATGGCGAAGTAATTCTATCAGTAGATATTGAAGAATGTTTAGACAAAAAAGATCGCAATTGTTTATTAATAGCAGTTATTGATGATGGACCCGGTATTCAAACTGATGATCCGGATAAAGTATTCGAACAATACAAACAATTTAATCAAGGTATCCATAAACATAATCCAGGCACAGGAATTGGGCTTCCATTAGCCAAATCACTGGTAAAGCTACATGGTGGCACACTTAATGTGAAGTCGGAAAAAGGAATTGGAACTACTTTTACTGCTTCCATTCCCTTTGTGATCGATAACAGAGACCTAGAATCACATAACAATCAAAAACACTTTGAAGTGCCTCTTGCCACAGTCAACTCAACACCCAATTCTGAACCTTATAAAGAGGTAAAACATAAATACACATTAATAATAATCGATGATAATGGAGAAGTGATTAATTATTTAAACAGCATTCTTCGCAATCATTACAATATTATTAAGGCATATGATGGAGAGCAGGCCCATAAATTAATAGTTAACCGTTCAGTAGATTTAATAATTACCGACGTGATGATGCCCAAGTTGAACGGAATTGAATTATGCCAATTAGTTAAAAATGATATCCAAACCAGTCACATACCGATTATTTTGCTTTCGGCCAAAAGTTCAGTTGAAAACAGAATCGAGGGTATATCAATTGGAGCAGATGCTTATGTTCCAAAACCCTTCAACCCTGATTTATTAATTGCATACATCGAAAACCTGCTACATAGCAGGGAGAAACTAAAGGAACTGTTTACAGGTAATTCTATCATTGTTCCATCAGAAGTAACTTCAAGTGGTATTGATGAGAAATTTGTGACAAAAGCGCTTGAAATTGTTAAAACAAATATGGCCGACGAAACTTTTGGAGTTATTGAGCTTGGTAATGAACTGAATATGAGTCGTAGTAACTTACATAGAAAACTAAAGGCTTTAACTGGTAAATCAACATCTGATTTCATCAGAACCATTCGCTTGAAAGAAGGAGCCATAAAACTTATTTCAACAGATTTGCAGATAGCCGAAATTGCTTATCAGGTTGGCTTTAACAGCAGCTCATATTTCATTAAAAGCTTTAAAAAAGAATTTAATATGTCGCCAGGACAGTATAAACAAATGCAATATAAGTGGAAATAAGTCTAATTGGGAGAAATAGACATCTTACTTTGAAGATTATTCATTATTTTGCGACTTAAATTCAAGCTTTTAATTTTTATTCATATCAATATATGAATGTCATATTCGGGGGATTATTCTATTTTTTTATAGCTATTATTGGTATAACGCCATTTTTTATTCTCTATCTTTTTTCTGATTTTACCAGAATAATTTTAGGAAATTGGATAAAATACAGGCAAAAAGTAATTCAGTCAAACCTTAAAAGAGTATTTCCTGATAAACGTGAAAGTGAAATAAATGAACTGATTAAACTTACTTATCAAAACCTGGCTGATAATCTGGCCGAGAGTCTTAAAACATTCACTTTACGCAAATCAACCATCGCAAAACGTCATACAATTCTTAACCCGGAATTATTAGATAAATATCTGCAAAACGGTCAAAGCGTAATTGGAGTTACAGCCCATTATAATAATTGGGAATGGGGAAGCGTATCAGCAGGAGTGCAAACACCATACCGATATATCGCATTTTACAAACCCATCAGAAATAAAATCATTAATAAAGCAATCCTTAAAAGCAGGTCAAGATGCGGAACTGAATTAGTTTCCATTTACGAAACTTCAAAAACATTTGAAGCAAACAAAAATAAACCATGCGTATACCTTATGGCTGCCGATCAAAGTCCATCGGATAAACAATTAAAACATGCCTACTGGATTGATTTCTTAGGACAAAGAACAGCCTTTCTTCATGGGATGGAGAAACATGCAAAAGCTAATAACTACCCTGTTATTTATATTAATATTCAACGAATTAAAAGGGGATTCTATACCGTTGAATTGTCAGATTTATGTAGTAATCCCAGCGCTTTAAAGGATGGAGAGTTAACAAAGCGCTATGTCAAAAAACTGGAGGAAATCATAATTGCAAAACCGGAAAACTGGTTATGGTCTCACAAAAGATGGAAACACTCTCCTGAAACAAAATAGGGGAAACACATGATTGATGAACATATCGCACACATGCTGCGTAATAGAGCTGAGAAATATGATCTGAGGGAAGTATTCAGGTACAAAATTGAAAATACTTATCATTCAATTAACTGGAGAACATTTAAGAACCAATCTGAAATTATAGCATCCTTTCTATTAAATTGTGGCGTTAATATTCAGGATAATATCGGAATATTTAGTTATAACTGTCCACAATGGACAATTGCAGATTTAGCTATATTATCCTGCCGATGTGTGATAGTTCCCTTCTACTCCACCTCAACTACACAACAACTCGAATACATCATCAATGAAACGGAAATGAAGATACTATTCATTGGCGATGAAGAACAAGTTCAAAAAGCACTTCCTCTGTTAAATATTGATACATGCTCGTTAGAATTGATCATCACCTTTAATTGTCCTCAGCAAAAGGATGATCGTGTGATTGAATTGGAGACAATCATGAACTCAAATTATTCAAATCGAACACAAACTGAACTCGCTGAAAGATTAAACAGTGGACAATCAAGCGATTTAGCTACCATCATATATACTTCAGGAACAACAGGTGAACCTAAAGGTGTTATGCTGGATCACAGCAATTTTATGGCATCATTCAGAATACACAAAAAAAGGCTTTCTGTTGATGACACTGATATTTCCTTATGTTTTTTACCATTAAGCCACATTTTTGAACGAGGATGGACTTATTTTCTTTTATATTCAGGTGGAACGAACGTTTACAACAAAGATCCTAAAGAAATTACAAAAGAGCTTCCGATTGTACAACCAACTGTAATGTGTGTAGTACCACGCTTTTTTGAAAAAGTCTATGATCGTATTATCTCTGTATCAGAAGAAGGTGGTACTATTAAAAAAAGCATATTCAACTGGTCAATTGCTGTTGGTCATAAATACATTGAATATCAAAAAGATGACATAAAAACACCATACTTGTTATCAATTAAACACTCTGTTGCTGATAAACTGGTATTTTCTAAAATCAGAAAATTCTTTGGTAATCAGATTAAATTCATGCCTTGTTCGGGCGCGGCCATGACACCAGAATTAAAACGCTTTTTTCACGCATTGGGCATATTTGTAAATTACGGTTACGGTGCAACAGAAACATTGGCAACTGTTTCGTGCATGCGAAGTGATAAATATGATTTTAATTACACTGGCGAAATCATGCCAGAAATAGAAGTTAAAATTTCGGAAGACAATATGATTCTTGTCAAAGGCGAGACCATATTTAAAGGTTACTATAAGAAACCCGAACAAACCAACGAAGTATTAATCGATGGATGGTATTATACAGGCGACCAGGGACAACTAACCGGAAATAACCAACTTTATATGTCAGAACGTATTAAAGACATTATAAAAACATCTACCGGTAAATATATATCACCTCAAAAAATTGAACTTCTTTTATCAAAAAGTGAAATGATTGAGCAAACATGTATAATTGGAGATAGCCGACACTATATTACAGCCCTATTAGTGCCGGCTTATGAGAAATTATCTGAATGGCTTAAGCAAAAAGGAGAAACTATTTCTGAAGTGAATCAAATGATAACCCACAAAATGGTTCAGACGTATTTTGAAGAAATTATTGAGGAAATACAAAGCGAATTACCAATACACGAACAAATAGTAAAATTTGCTCTGTTGCCAGAGCCCTTTACTATTGAAAATGGAATGCTTACAAATTCATTGAAAGTAAGACGTAAGCAGGTAATTTCATGCTATCAAAATCTGATTGAAAGTTTATATTAATAAAAATGGCAACCTGATAAGATTGCCATTTTCTATACTAAGGTAAGTAAATTTATTTCTTTGCTTCCACCCACTTACGGGCATTAACAAAAGCTTCAATCCAGGGAGTTACCTCATCCGCTTTACGATCAGTTGGGTAATGTGCCCATTGCCAAGGGAAGATAGCTCTCTCCAAATGAGGCATCATAGCTAAGTGACGTCCATCTTTAGAGCAGATTGCCGCGGTTGCAAAATCACTTCCGTTTGGATTAGCAGGATATGCATCATACGAATATTTACCTGCAATGTGATATTGATCCTCTGCATAAGGCATATTGAATTTTCCTTCTCCGTGAGCAATCCAAACACCTAAGCGACTTCCTGCCAAGGTATTTAACATTACTGAATTGTTCTTAGCAATGTCCATATTTATGAAGTTCGATTCGAACTTATGCGACTCATTATGCAGCATTGTTGGTTTTTCGGCGTGATCAGGATAAACAAGACCCAACTCAACCATTAACTGACATCCGTTACAAACACCTAAACTCAAGGTATCCTCGCGAGCATAGAATGCATCCAATGCAGCTTTTGCTTTTTCGTTATAAAGGAAAGCTCCGGCCCATCCTTTAGCAGAACCCAGTACATCTGAGTTTGAGAATCCTCCTACAAAAACAATAAAGTTAATGTCTTCCAATCTTTCTCTGCCTGTAATTAAATCGGTCATGTGAACATCTTTCACATCAAAACCGGCTAAATACATTGAGTAAGCCATCTCACGATCACCATTCACACCTTTCTCACGAATGATAGCTGCTTTAACTCCTGATTTCCCTTTACGAACAGCATCCAAACCTAAATCGGCCAACTTACCGCTGAATCCTTCAGTAAAGTTGAATTGTAAAGGTTGATTTTTATAATTATCGAAACGCTCTTTGGCCAACTTCTCAGTACTTTGTCTTCTGTCTAACAAATACGAAGTTTTGTACCATGCGTCTCTCATTTCGTTAATATTGAATGATAAAGTATCAGCTCCTTTAATAATCGTTAAAGTTCTTTCCTCGACAGGAGAACCGATTACGGTGAAACCTAATTCTTTTTCTTCTAACAGAGCAGTTACTTTAGCCACATCTTTCACCTGAATCAACACACCCGGATTTTCAGCAAATAGAATCTTCACTAAATCTTCTTCAGCAATATCTGATAAATCAGCTTTAATACCGTGAGTGGTATTGGCAAAATTCATTTCTAACAATGCGGTTGCCATACCACCGGCAGAAATATCATGACCTGCTAAAATTAACTCATCTTCAATTAAAGACTGAATTGTTTCCAAACCAGTTTTGAAGTAATCAGTATCTGTTACAGTTGGAGCTTCTGCTCCTAGCTTATTCACAACCTGAGCAAAAGTACTACCACCTAATTTATGGCTATCGAACGATAAATCGATGTAGATAATTGACGTATCAGTATCCTTAACCAATACTGGCTCAACAATCTTTTTCACGTCGCTTACTTCAGCTGCTGCAGAAATAATAACGGTTCCCGGAGAATAAACCACATCTCCGTCTTTATATTTCTGAGTCATCGAAAGTGAATCCTTACCCGTTGGGATATTGATTCCCAAATCTGTTGCAAAGTCACTTACTGCCTCAACAGCTTTATATAAACGGGCATCTTCACCTGCATTCTTACAAGGCCACATCCAGTTGGCACTTAACGAAACACCTTTAATACCGTGAGCAAATGGTGCCCAAACAAGGTTCGTTAACGACTCGGCAATAGATAATACAGAACCAGCAGCAGGATCGATCATTGCAGCAACTGGTGCATGACCTACAGAAGTAGCCAAACCAGAAGTACCTGTATAATCGATGGTAGTTGCACCAAGGTTATTCAATGGGATTTGAACCTCACCGGCACATTGTTGCTTAGCCACTTTACCAGTAACAGAGCGGTCCACTTTGTTGGTTAACCAATCTTTACAGGCAACAGCCTCTAATTGCAATACATTTTTAAGGTATTCCTCAATTTTTGATTCATCATATACAACAGGTGCAAACGATTCTTCAACCGTTTTGTCCGTCATGATGGTTTTAGGAGGATTACCGAACATATCAGAAAGTTGCCAGTTGATTGGCGCATTTCCTTTATCATCCTTGAAAACGAAGCTCATATCGCCGGTTGTTTCTCCAACCACATACATTGGAGAACGCTCGCGATCAGCAACCAATTTCAAACGCTCAATATCTTTTTCTTTTAATACCAATCCCATTCTTTCCTGCGACTCGTTACCAGCAATTTCTTTAGCCGATAATGTTGGGTCACCAACAGGAAGTTTGTCAAGATGAATAGTGCCACCTGTTTCTTCAACCAACTCCGACAAACAGTTTAAGTGACCACCTGCACCGTGGTCATGAATTAACACAATCGGGTTTTCATCAGCTTCAGCCATCGCTCGAATGGCATTCATGGCACGTTTTTGCATTTCAGGGTTTGAACGCTGAACGGCATTCAACTCAATGCTGTTATCAAATTCACCGGTAGCAACCGATGATACAGCACCACCACCCATACCAATGCGGTAGTTATCACCACCCAGGATCACAACTTTATCTCCAGCTTCTGGTGTATCTTTTAAAGCATCCGATTTTTTAGCAAATCCAATACCACCGGCCATCATAATCACCTTATCGAAGGCAAATTTCTTTTGGTTCTCGAAATGCTCAAAAGTCAATACCGAACCACAAATCATGGGCTGACCGAACTTGTTACCAAAATCACTGGCACCGTTGGAAGCTTTTATAAGTATTTGCTCTGGCGTTTGATATAACCATGGACGAGCTTCAGTGGCTTGCTCCCAAGCTCTTCCTTCTTCTGAACGTGAATAAGAAGTCATGTAAACAGCTGTACCTGCCAATGGCAAAGATGCTTTACCTCCACCCAAACGATCGCGAATCTCGCCTCCTGAACCTGTTGCTGCCCCATTAAAAGGTTCAACTGTTGTTGGGAAGTTATGCGTTTCGGCCTTAAGAGAAAGAACCGTATCAATTTCTTTAGTCTGGAAAAAATCAGGTTTATCCTGTGTTTCGGGTGCAAACTGAATGGCTTTAGGCCCTTCGATAAACGCAACGTTATCTTTATAAGCCGAAACCAGATAATTTGGATTTTCTTCAGAAGTACGCTTAATCAGCTTAAATAAAGAACTTGGTTTTTCTTCACCATCGATGATAAATGTACCATTAAATATTTTATGACGACAGTGTTCTGAATTCACCTGAGAGAATCCAAAAACCTCACTGTCGGTTAATTTTCTTCCTAATTTCTTAGCTAATCCGTCAAGATAGCCAACTTCGTCATCGCTCAATGCCAAGCCTTCAGCTTTGTTGTAAGCAGCAACGTCTTCAATTTCAACAATCGGATCAGATTCTTTATCAATCGTAAAGATTTCTTGAGCCAATCCTTTGTATAACACCTGCAGCATAGGGTCGAACTCTGCTTTATCCGAATCCACCTCGAAAAATTCCTCGATACGAAGAATTCCACTGATTCCCATGTTTTGGGTAATCTCCACCGCATTGGTGCTCCATGGAGTAATCATCTCCTTACGTGGACCAACAAAAAAGCCTTCTAAAGTTTTACTTTCAGAAAGCTTTGCCCCGCTAAATAGCCATTCGAGTTTCTTAATGTCTTCAGCCAACAAGTCGGATTGGGTGCCGACAGCCAAGATTTTCTTATTGTTTCCCTTGAAAAACAGGACCATGAATGAAATTTTAGAATTGAATATTTGTTTGTGCTGCAAATTTAAGATAAAAACAGAAAAGCATCACATTCTAAAACATTAAAGCACATAAAAAATAATGTTTCTATGGAAGGTTTAAGAACCCATATTCCAAACCATCCTTAAACAATACATTTTTATATGTACTTATGACCTTTTCACTTTTATTAATTGTATTTATTATTTATATATAAAAACAAAAAATGAGGCTACTTTCAAGTAACCTCATTTCGTAATCCAAAATTCAACATGAATTTATTTGAAGCAATTTTTTATCTGTAACGTACGGTTGTTTCAACATTAATCCAGGAGCCAACAGTATATTTCGACCCCTCTTCAATACCTTGAAAGAAACCTGTTTCCTTGTCTGGAATATATTGTGAATAAACATGAATCTGTTTATCAGCTTCTTCACCACACTCAGGATCTACTGCCTTTGCTTTCTTATATTGATCAATAGCAGCCCAATACACAGTTCTGTGTTCGAAATCATTAGAACCATACTTTTTACTTTCCATGGCATAAATATTACCAATTAAGATGTAAGGCATTCCCCATTTACTCTTATTCTGAATAGCTTTGACAGCATATTCTCTTGCCTTTGGTCCATCTTTTGAATAGGAGAAAGTAAGCAATGCCAATTCATAATAATATTTAGCTCTTAAATCATCTACCTCCACCAAATCAATTGCCTTATTATAATATTCGATAGCCCTATCTGTCTGTTCTTGTTTTAAGAAATATCTAGCTAAAAAATAGGCAGCTGAGGCGTTAGGATTAAGTTTATAGTTTTGTTCAGATGCTTTTGCAAACAATTCATTATTAGTACAGTCAAGATTATTCATTAATTGTAACATACGATTTATTGCACCCTGATTATCCTTAATATCCTCATAACGTGGAGTCAGGGCCAATTCAATTTGATTGCAATCATTTAATCCTGTCCCAGCTAATGTCTCACCGCAAGCTTTACTAATTTGAGCTAATAAAGCCTGCTTTTCAGGATTCTTTTCATTTTCTATGTGAATATTAACTATTTCATCGACCTTAATAAAAACATCCAATGCTTCATCTGGGCTAACTCTATCTTGCTTAACCAATGCAGCTGTAGTATTAAACCAATTTAAAGCAACCAATGGTTCAACAGATAGTTTTTGTGAATCGTAACATTCTTCAAAATATCCAAGAGATTCTTCTAATGTCTCTACATTATTTCTACGATACTTTAACAAATCCATTGCTTTTCTTCCCAAAATCCATCCTTTCGGATACTTTGGATGAGAACCAAAATATTTGATTCTTTGGTCATAAACCATCATAATACTATCCAAATAAGCTTCCTTCCTTGAAGCATCTTTCTCTTTTTTCATGTAATGCTTATACAAGGCTACTCCATCGGAATATATACTAACCGTTACATCAGGGCAATTTTTAAACATTTCACGCCATGCTGGCATGGCATAATCATACATCTTTTTTTTAAAAGATAAACTGTATAGTGAATAGTTTTTTAAACACTCAATACTATCTTGCTCTTGATTAGTTTCCTGAGCCTGAGTACTGAACTGTATTAACCCCATAAATACAAGTGCAATAACAATAAATCTCTTCATGACAATTCTAGGTTAAAGTTTAACGACATATGTGCATATTAAGTTAATGAATCAATATTTATGCCACAAATCTTTAAACACCAAATTATCAAATAATTGAATTATCAATTATTTATCAATTGTGTTTATATACGAACAATCAGTGTTCGTTATCGTACATTTGACGAGATTTAAGAATTCTTTGTACTTTAGCAGTTATAAAATAACAAAATTCAATCAGCAATCAATAGCAAAAAACCTTCATTTTAAAGAACTAAGAGAGGTTATTAATACAAATCCAACAAGATATTATGAAAACAATTATTGATTTTTTTGAAGAAACTGTCAAAAACTATCCAAATAATACCTTTGTATGGGAAAAAGAAGATGATTCTTTTAAAAATTACAGCTATCAGGAAATAAAAAAGGAAGTTTACACCTTTGCTAATGGATTATTATCTTTAGGCATTCAAAATGGAGACCGTTTAGCTCTTTTGTCAGAAGGCAGAAGATTATGGTTAGTTAGCGAATTAGCAATCTTTCACATTGGAGCCATAAACGTTCCACTTTCTACGAAACTTGAGGCTGATACTGATCTTATTTTCAGATTAAACCATTCAGAGTCTGAAATAATCATTGTATCAAAGAACCAATTACCCAAAATCAGATTAATTAAGGATCAATTAGTTAATGTAAAAAGGTACATTATACTTGATTCAATAGAGAATCTGGAGGAAAATGAAATAAGCATTAACACACTATACACTAAAGCGAAGGAATTTGATACTGAAAAACCAAATGCTTTAAACGAAGCCATTCAAAAAGTAACACCTGATACTTTTGGAAATATCTGTTATACATCTGGAACAACTGCAGACCCTAAAGGCATAATATTATCTCAAAGAAATTATACCGCTAATATTGAGCAGGCATTTAGTTACATAGAAATTCCTCAGCATTACAAAACATTGGTTGTTTTACCATGGGATCACGCTTTCGCTCACACTGCAGCCTTATACTCTTTTATGCATAAGGGAGCCTCAATAGCATCTGTTCAGATTGGTCGTAATCAGCACGAAACACTAAAAAATTTCGTCAATAATATGATGGAAGTCAAACCCGAAATATTAATGAGTGTTCCTGCATTAGCTAAAAATTTCAAAAAAAACATAGAAAAAGGGATTGAAGCAAAAGGAAATATTGCGACAATTTTATTTAAAAACGGATTGAAATTTGCTTATTGGTATAATGGAACAGGCGATAATGCAGGTAAAGGCCTTAAGATTTTAACGAAACCAATCTATTCTATTTTTAAAAGTATTCTCTTTAATAAGATAAAAGAAAAATTTGGAGGTCAACTACAATATTTTATTGGTGGAGGGGCCTTATTAGATATTGAACTTCAGCGATTCTTTTATGCCATTGGTATGCCAATGTACCAAGGTTATGGATTAAGTGAAGCCTCACCTATTATTTCTGCTAATACTCCCAAATTTCACAAACTTGGTTCATCTGGAAAAGTTGTGAATGACCTGGAAATAAAAATTTGCGATGAAGAAGGAAATGAACTTCCAATTGGTGAAAAAGGAGAAATCGTTATCAAGGGTGAAAATGTTATGAAAGGTTACTGGAAAAACCCTGATGCTACTGAAGAAACAATAAAAGAAGGTTGGTTATTTACCGGTGATTTAGGATATCTGGATTCAGAAAATTATTTATATGTTTTAGGTCGCTTCAAAAGCCTGCTAATTGGTGCTGATGGAGAAAAATATAGCCCTGAAGGAATTGAGGAGGCTATAATAGATCACTGTCAGTTTATCGACCAGTTTGTTTTACACAATAATCAAAGTCCTTACACCACAGGTTTAATTGTGCCTAATAAAGAGAAAATTCAATTATGGTTGAAACAATATAATAAGTCAATAGAAAATTCAGATACTATTCAGGAAATTCTTGATATACTGAAAAACGAAATTGACCAAGTAAAAAATTCAACTTCACCTGAATTAACTTTCCCTACAAGATGGATGCCATCTACATCAGTTATTTTACCTGAAGCATTTACTGAAGATAATAAATTAATAAATAGTACAATGAAAGTGGTTAGAGGGAAAGTGGAAGAATATTTCAAACAGGAAATTGAATTCTTATATACCTCCGCAGGGAAAAATTTTAACTCAGAATTAAATAAAAACAATTTAAAATCATTTATAATTGGTTAGTGATAGACTATATTTTCAAGAAGTTTACTACATTTAATCAAAATTTAGTAACAATTTGGGCTAAATTTAAGTCTAAAGGAACGTAACATTCACTATTAAAAATTGATAATCTATAAAGTTTTTAGCTTAGAAATGCCATTTTTATGCTTTTTACAAAAAATTGATTTTTCTAATAACAAACTTTTTCACATTTTTACATTCAAAATTCAAAGCACATTCGAATGCCGAAACCAATACGATATCTCATCCTAACACTAACTGTGTTTGCTTTTGTCAGTCAAGCATCAGCTCAACGAAGACGCAGATCAACATTATGGGATGGAGTGCACCTTACGCCACGGGCGGGTATTAACATGTTTTATGGTGATTTAGTTGATCAATCCAGAACCAGTTATTCATTGGGAGGTGCTGCTGAAAAAGAGTTGTTACCATTTTTATCTGCCCGGATTCAATTGATGGGTGGAAATATGAAGGGTGAACAAAACTATACCGACACGGATGTATTGTATACCTATTTTGAAAATTACTATGCTGATTTTATGGTTGGACTAAAGTTCAAACCATTAGACTTGGCATTAGGTTATTTTAAACAGAGATCTTTTAGTCCATATATGATCGGACAGTTTGGTTTAGTTTATTACAATACAAAAACATGGTATGGTCCTGCAGGATTTGATCCCAACACATTGAGACATCACGTTTCAGGAATTGCGCCAGCTGTGTCAGGAGGCTTAGGTTTATCCTACTGGGTTAATTCTGTAATTAGTGTAAATGCAGAATACACTGCAACATTACCTTTTACTGATATGGTTGACGGACATAAAGAATGGTATAGCGGCACTCCCGATAACATTGTAGCAGTTCACCCGACAGATGCATCCGATTTTTATTATACAGCAACAATTGGCGTTTCTTTCCTACTCAAAGATAGTAAATGGAAAAACGAACCTAAATACAACAGAAAAGCTTACCTAAAAACAAGACGACAAATGAGTACTTCTTCGAGGAAAAATCTCAAATCGATAAACAAACGACGAAAATCACTTAGAAGAAGATAAAAATATTTAAAGAGCTGCACTTGCGGCTCTTTTTTGTTACCATTCTTTATCTTTTCTTAAATTTGACCAAATCAAGACTGAAAGAATGGATTTTAAAATTACGGCAGACTTCTCTCCTACAGGAGATCAACCTCAAGCTATTATTGCCCTAAAAGAGGGAATATCTAATAACGCCAAGCATCAAACACTTTTAGGAGTTACAGGGTCAGGTAAAACCTTTACCATGGCTAATGTTATTAAAGAAACTCAAAGACCTACTTTAATTCTATCACATAATAAAACACTTGCTGCACAGCTTTATGGTGAGTTTAAAACCTTCTTTCCTGATAATGCAGTTGAATATTTTGTTTCCTATTACGATTATTACCAACCAGAGGCATACCTTCCCGTGACAGACACTTATATTGAAAAGGATCTTTCAATAAATGATGAAATTGAAAAACTACGACTCAGTGCAACGTCTGCGTTACTATCAGGAAGACGGGATGTAATTGTAGTGTCTTCTGTTTCTTGTTTATATGGAATAGGAAATCCGGAAGACTTTCATGAAGGTGTCATATATCTTAAAGTTGGAGATCAGATAACCAGAAATGCTTTTTTACGCCAATTAGTGGACAGTCTATACTCCAGAAACGAAGTAATGTTTGAAAGAGGAAATTTCCGCGTAAAAGGTGACACTGTTGAAATTTTCCTTGCCTATTCAGATTATGCATTCCGAGTTATTTTCTGGGGAGATGAAATTGAAGAAATTGAAACTTTCAATCCTGACAGCGGAGCAAAAATCGAATCACTAGATTCAACAGTTATCTATCCTGCTAATATATTTATTACCTCAAAGGCAAAAACCCAACAAGCCATTAAAGAAATTCAGGATGATTTAGTTCAACACTTATCATTCCTGAGAGAAAATGGTAAGAAGCAGGAGGCAAAAAGACTTGATGAAAGAGTTAATTACGATCTTGAAATGATTCGAGAACTTGGGTATTGTCCTGGAATAGAAAATTACTCCAGATATTTTGATGGTAGAAAAGAAGGAACTCGTCCCTTCTGCCTACTCGACTATTTTCCTGAAGATTTCCTAACCATAATTGATGAAAGCCACGTAACTATTCCTCAAATCAGAGCCATGTATGGTGGCGATAAATCAAGAAAACAAAACCTGGTTGAATATGGATTCAGATTACCCGCTGCAATGGACAACAGACCGCTTAGATTTGAGGAATTCGAACAATTAGTTAATCAAGTTATTTATGTTAGTGCAACCCCTGCTGATTATGAGTTAGAAAAATCTGAAGGTGTTATTGTTGAACAACTAATTCGTCCAACCGGACTAATTGACCCCGTCATCGATATCCGACCAAGCTTAAATCAAATTGACGACCTCATTAATGAAATACAGGAAAGAATTGAGAAAAATGAGCGTACTCTTGTAACTACCTTAACAAAACGGATGGCTGAAGAATTAACTAAATACTTAAACCGAGTATCTGTTAATTGCGAATATATTCATTCTGATGTTGACACTTTAGAGCGTGTAAAGATAATGGAAAACCTTCGGGCAGGAACATTAGATGTACTGGTTGGAGTTAACCTTTTAAGAGAGGGATTAGATTTACCAGAAGTATCTCTGGTTGCTATTCTTGATGCTGATAAAGAAGGTTTCTTGCGATCTGAACGATCACTTACCCAAACAGCAGGACGAGCAGCCCGAAATTTGAACGGAAAAGTTATCATGTATGCGGATAAAATTACCAAAAGTATGCAGGCAACTATTGATAGCACTAATTACAGGAGGTTGAAACAGCTTAAGTACAATGAAGAAAACAACATCACTCCTACTCAAATAAACAAGCAAAATACAAATGTTTTAAAAGGTAAAGCAAAAGCTTACGTTGAACCCGAAGGGAAAGATATTGCTGCCGATCCTGTAGTTGGCTACATGAGTAAAGAAGCTTTGCAGAAAACTATAGATAAAACAAAAAAGGAAATGCAAAAAGCAGCAAAAGAACTGGATTTTATACTTGCTGCTCAATACAGAGATGAAATTATTCGATTAGAAGAACTATTAAACAAAAAGCCCTCGAAATAATCGAGGGCTCCTGTTTTGTGCGAAAGACACCCATTTTCAGAACATGGAGTTAACAAGGTCATAAATTTGTTGCTGGATATTGTTGTTTCTTAAACGGACTGT
>NZ_JBNGOX010000050.1:0-40781 GCF_050589785.1 Carboxylicivirga caseinilyticus
CAAAAGTGCCTGTTTTCGGGGTTTTGTTACACTTTTAAGATAGTGATAATTACTTAATTATCAAAGAAATAAATCAACTTCTGAATATCCCTAAATAGAATAATTGGACTTGATTAACTATCTAAAAACACCAGCCCACAACACGCTGGCATTAAGCATGGCTGGTTTTGCTCGTCCTGACACCTTTATGCAGCAAACGTAATAGTTAATTTTTAGTCGTCCTAAAATAGGCTACACAACATACATTACAACGATTATAAATAAACCCCTGACAGTAACACCATCAGGGGTTTGTTTCTTTTTCTTATCACTAATATTATTGACAGGCGTTTCAACTATACTTTTTAATCAGTATATGAATACTTTTTCTGGTTCTGATTCGCTTAATCTCATCCACAAACCACGCCTGTGCTTTAAGCTGGCATTCGCTCATAATGGCAAATAATTCCTGAACCTTTTCAATTTCATCTTCACAATCAAATTGTGGTGTTGAATAATCTGATACAATTTTATGTCCCAAATCATTTCTAAGGTCTCCTAAATGCCTGGCTGCGTTAACCAATTCTGATTTACATTCAAATTCAATTGAGTTTTCAATTAGTTTTAAGCTTTCTGAAAAACCCACCCTTGTTTCCATCTTCTTTGAAAACCTGATCGGATAAAGAGACCCTCTTATTATTAAATCGCAATACCTAACCACAAAAGCCAGGATCTCTTCTGTTATCTGGTAATAGATAAATAAAGAGGTAATTCTGGCTTCTATGCTATTACTTTTATTTAACGTATCACTTGCTACCTTTTCCAATTCACTAATTCCGCGCATATAGTTTTCAAACATATATACATCCGGATGAAGTAATTCCTCTATTAACTCTTTTTCATAAAACATATAAAAAATATTAAAGGTGAAACACTCATATAAATTAAGAAATTTCAGGGGTTAAGCAAAATTATTCTAGGCTAAATATAATCAGTGATGCAATAAATAGAAGAAAGGCCATCCGTTGATCAGATGGCCTTTCACAATCATATTTAAACGGAATTAAAAGGTCAGATTGCAACCCACCAAATAGCTAATACCTGTTTGGTCGGTAAATAAAAATTCCTGCGACTTACTATTGGTTATATTCCTAACATTCAAATAAGTATTTAACCAACCGTTCACCTGGTATGAAGCCTTCATGTTACAAGTAAATTTAGGATCAATTTGAACCCATTTAAAATCCTGTCCTATTGAGTAGAACGTTTTTTGTTTTGAATAGGCATAAAATGAGGTATTTAAATTCCATTTCGTACCTGGTTTATAATTGATGTATCCACCACCATAAAATTTAGGAGTATACTGGTGATCGAATGTTAGATATGCCGGAGTTGCATTTAAATCAAGCCCATTAGCACTGTTACCGGTAATTCCTTCATAAAAAGAAGTTTCGGTTACTTCATAATTCTCAAGCTGAGTATGCTGATATGTAGCAAACAAAGACGCATTTAACTTTTCGTTGTGCACATATTTTAATCCAGCTGTCAAACCTAATTGATTTGCCTTCAAATCAATATTCTGCACACTTTCAGTTATCACCGTGTTCGTTGACTCCGGATCGTTAACCAAGCCCATATCTTTAGTCATCTGAGAAAAGTTGCTTGATTGATTATAAAACAACGACATATCAGCCTGTAGTTTTCTTCCTATTTTTTTGCGCATCCCCAATTCAAGCATTGTCATCTCCATGGGCATCAAATCTTTATTACCCAACTTATACATCGTCATTCCTCCTGCCTGTTGAGTTTCATCTCCCATACCTGCCACATTAATGGTTTTATCCATATAGGTATTTAAAACAAAAGGCCCTGTATTTGCTCTGGATGCAACGGCCCTGAATATAGTTGATTCATTGGCTTTGTATGAAGTTGAAAACTGATAAGATGTATAATCATCGTCTGTAGCTGTAAAATACCCCTGAACCAATGCTCCGGTTAACCTCAATTTTCCCCAGGCTGTATAATCCAATCGAAGGCTTCCCTGCACTGTTCCCAGATCCACAGATCCATTTAATAACCCCTCATTTGCATCGGCATCTACATAAGCCTCATCAGAATAAATGGCATAGTCGGCTTCAATACCCGGACGAATGTTCAAATTCTTTAGTTTGAAATTATAGCCCATTTTACCATTTAATTCAGTATAGTCATATTCATAACCAGCCATTCCCTTAATCGCATTTAAACGACCTGTTATTGCTGAAAAATCCGCTTCGAACTTGCCAGATGTAATGTTTAAGTTGTTGCTGAAAGAATTGGATTCACGCGTTGATAATACCGATCCAATATCCATATAAGAGGTTTGTGACGAAGACTGCTGATAGGAACCCATGTAATTTAAGCGGGTTTTATCAGAGAATTGATAATCAACACCCAGATTAATGGCACCTTTGTTTACCCCTTGCCAGTAATCCTCATTTAAACCAGTGGCTGAAAACATATCATTCATTCCTGCATTAATTCCTCCAATCTCACTTCCGGATACATAGGTATCATTATAAGGAATATAATAGCTATCCTGAAAACGGTCTGCTTGCTGGTAATTTGCTGAAAGATTCAAACCAAGTTTTCCTTTTGAGTACGATACATTACCATATCCAATAGCCGAATTATGACTACCCCCCTGTACATCGGCACGGGCATGAAATCCTTCTTCGGTTGATTTTTTTGTGATTAAATGAATAACACCTGAAACAGCATTCGGTCCATAAAGGGCCGTTGCGGGTCCGTAGATAATCTCAATCTTTTCCAAATCCTGAATGGTTACCGGTAGATTTTCCCAGAATGTTGCACCTAAAAATTTGTTATAAACCGGACGGTTATCAATCATTACCAATGTTGTTGAGTTTACCGAATTGGAAACATCTGATCCGGGAGGAAGGAAATCGTTTCCACGGATATGGACGTCGTAATTTCCGTTAGTTTTCTCACGAACAATGATACCTGGAGCTAATCTAAGTGCTTCCGGTATATTTCGGGCTCCTGAGTTTTCTAATTCTGCAGAACTGATTACAGTGGTTGCAAGAGTTGCCTCAAATAAATCTTCTTCTTTTTTAGATGCTGTCGACTGAGATGGATTCAAAATCAATTGGTACAATTCATCAATGGATGAAACCTTAAATCGCTTAACCAGCTCAATCAAATCTTCAAACGGAATCTGAAGCAGGTCATCCTGAGTCAATTTTCTCATTTCATCAAGCGACATTTCGCTGTAATGAATTATTTTTTCTGTATCCTGCGCCAATACTGTTACCTTACCTACAGTTACCAACGCTACTAATATCAATATATATTTTACCTTATTCATAATGATTGAAACTAAAAAATGATGATGCGAATTACTCTCTTACAATACCCAGGTTAAGAAGTGAACCAGATAGTTGTAGCTGATGTGATTTGATTACGGTTGGAAATATCTCAAATTCAATTTTACTGCTATTATCAATAAAATTGATTCCACCTCCGGTTAATCCGTTTTTATCTGTGATTACCAGTGTAGGTCGTTTTGCCACAGATTTATCCACCTCATTTAGTTTTGTACTTGACGAACGATCGAGATACAAAATGTGATACATTTTATCAGATAGTTCATCCGGACTGACATGCACAACTTTTATCGTGTTACCGAATAATTGCTTCTTTCCAGCAATTGATTCCAGCTCCTTATGCATTTCTTTATTTCCAATAACCCCAATAACAAATTCACCCGACAAATTAGGCCATTCAATTCGTTGAGCAATGTTATACATGAACAGCGCCTGAAACTTGTAATTTTGCGCCCTAACAACTCCCAACAAGCAGAGCAGCACAATAATTGTTAAAAGTTTTTTCATAGACATAATTTTATTCCCCTTTTAATTTCGTTGGATATGACCAACCTGTTTTAATGGGTACAAAACTGTCTACAATGGTTTTCTTCCAGAAAAGAATTCAATCAACAGCAATAACTTCTCTACCTTATGGTTGGTAGATTTATCACTTACGTTCGTTTAAAACTCTTATCCTTTTGTTGATTTCTAAGCGAAAAGGGAAACATTTATATAACGTCTATTGTATAAATGATCCGTTTTTTATTTTTGATGCAAATATGACAATAGTATGTGGAAATGATTGGACGTACAATTAAGCAACTAACCTCTGTAAATTAATCGAACATACGATAAGCTTGCTGAAAATTACTCTTCAATAATCTCTTTTACCCTTCCAACCTGACCATCTTCGAGTCTTACTTTTATTCCATGAGGATGAAACGAACTTTTAGTAAGTATATCTTTCACCACTCCATAAGTCAGATCCCCACTTCGCTGGTCTTGTTTCAATACAATGGCTACTTCAATACCAGCCTTAATATTTTTTCTTTCTTTTCCGCTTTGCATCATTAACCCATTATATTTTTTAAAGGAATCAGATCTTTCTCCGAATAATTTAAGCCTGGATTGGCTTCTAGATATGCTTTATTCAAGACAAATAACTTACTGTTATAGGTATCTTGCTCAAAAATATTTTCATCATCAAAATAGTCATCCTCAACATTGGTAAAATTCAAATGACAAAAAGATAATTCCCATTCATCTCCCGCTTCATTCATATTAACCAGTGGAAAACCATGTGTACGACAAATTATGGGGCGTGCATTATAAATGGTACAGGCATGATTCTTAAGGTAGGCACAAGCTCCTTCATCATTTTTTTGTCTATCTGCCTTTAATATTTCAGGATATTCTTTTTCAATCTGTTTTTTGATTGCATCAAATTCAACAGGAAAAACATCAAAATCCAGACAGCATAAATCACAACCTTTCTTGCATGCCATATGGTTTTGATGTTCATCCCAAAGATAATCTACATAACTATCTATTTCATTGCGCAAGGCATAATAGCTATCTAATTGCTCGCTCATCCCTCTATCTTTTTTTGCAAAGATAAGGGCAATCCGGGAAAGTAAAAAAGAATACTAGAAGCGCTTATGTTTTATTACATAACTAAAAAATCGAAATGCGATAGGTATATGGTGCATAATAGTAGAACCTAAACCAAAGTAGCGATGCATAATAACGAAGCGTTCTTTTAAACCTGGAATAATGTTTTGTTTGGTTATTCCTCCGTCGAGAAAGCGCGAAAGTACCCTATTACTGTTTACCACTTTTTGTGCCTTTTTGAGCGCAAGCAAACACCATTCAAAATCCGCAGAAAAACGATATTTAGTATTATACTTTTCGGCAATCTTTGCAGACACAATGATAGACTGATGACTAACAAGCATGCCATTTTTAAAATCATTCCAGCTAAGGGTTGCCGGCGGTTGCAACCGTCGTTCTCCAATAACTTTTCCTTCTGCGTCTATCATTACAGTATCGCCATAGTACACGTCGGCCCATGCATCATTTATAAATAAATTGGATAACGTTTCAGAATCATAAATCTCATCACCCGAATTGATAAACCAAAGGTAATCGCCTGTAGCCATTTCAACACCTTTGTTCATGGCATCATACAGACCATCATCCGGTTCACTGATCCACCTGGCAATACATTCTTCGTTAGCTTTTATAATATCAACTGTACTATCGGCAGAACCTCCGTCAACAACAATATATTCAATATCGCTATAGCTTTGACAAGCTATACTGTCAATGGTCTTCTGAAGGGTTTCTTCTCCGTTATAAACGATCGTAATAATGCTAACTAAAGGATTCAAAATAACTTATCTTAAGATGTCAATTCTTTCGTTTCAAAACATTAAAAAATTCTTTCAACAGATCCTCTCTATACCTTGTTATCAATCGTGGATTTATAAAGATTTTTCCATTACCTTTTTGAATCATTTGCTGATGGAAGGCAACATGTTCACACAGCACCTGTACTTCCGCATCGTTATTATCCATGGCCATATAGCGACAACCCTTCACTGCATCAAACTTATAAATTGCCAAGCCATTAAAACCGGATGCCACCGGAATAAGCGGATGATTTTTTTTAAGGAAATTCCATTTGATGCGATTGGATTCGATA
Organism: Carboxylicivirga caseinilyticus; assembly: GCF_050589785.1. NCBI lineage: Bacteria > Pseudomonadati > Bacteroidota > Bacteroidia > Marinilabiliales > Marinilabiliaceae > Carboxylicivirga > Carboxylicivirga caseinilyticus. The sequence goes on from NZ_JBNGOX010000050.1 coordinate 6,052, forward strand.
ATCATTTCAGTTTGAGGTCGCTCATCACCTACTTCTCTTAAGGCATAAGTGTCATGAAAAACTCTTTTCATTCGCTTATACAAAAACTTTGTCCCGTTTGCCACCAATGCATCCCAGGAGTAATTTTGTGCAAATGAATGAATTATACCCTCCACATCAAAGTAATTAATATCCAGATCGATCACCATCATGTAATCAAACTGAACCTTCAACTGATCCAGATGATCGAGATACATATTTCTAAACCTCGACATTTTTTCAATTCTATGACGCGAATAAAATGGATTAACTCCATCCTGTGTTTTACGGGGGATTGTTATTTGTTGGGTATCCTCACCAATAACATGAACATCATCAGACTGGTTTTTCCAATTAGCCAAAACTGTTTTGGTATCGTCCACACTATCATTTTCAACAACGATAACTGCCGATTTCAGGAAATTAGAGCGAAGCTTTTCGATAACAGGAATATTTATCTGTAATTGTCTTCCACAGTCTCTTACAATGGAACATATCACCAGAGAAGACTCATTCATCCTCTTTAAACCTAGTTGCCTTATTTGCTCTAAATCATTTGTGAAACCCATATTTATTTTGTGTATTCTCCTTAATTGAAAAGATTAATCTTCCAATTTATCCGGATAATCAATGGTATAATGTAATCCGCGACTTTCTTTTCTTTTCCTGGCCATCTTAATAATCAAATAACCCACATTGATCTTGTTTCGCAAGTGACAAATTTTTTCAGAAACTTTTGAATCCTGAAATAGGTTTTCTGTTTCGCGATACAAAACTTCCAACCTGTCATAAGCCCTGTTTAAGCGAATATTGGAACGAACAATACCCACATATTTACTCATAATCTGCTGCACTTCCCTGTTGGATTGAGTGATCAGAATCATCTCCTCGGGATGAGAAGTACCTTCATCGTTCCAGTCGGGTATGCGCTGATTTATTTCAATATTTTTAATGGCTTCGGCAGCATCTTTGGCCGCAGCATCAGAAAAAACCAATGCTTCTACAAGCGAATTACTCGCTAAGCGATTGGCTCCATGCAAACCCGTGCTGGCACATTCTCCGGTAGCATACAAATGATTTACTGAACTGCGACCATTCAGGTCCACCTTGATTCCTCCACATAAATAATGTGCCGCCGGCACAACGGGTATCATATCCTTTGTAATATCAATACCCAAATTCATACATTTATTATAAATTGTTGGGAAATGAGCCTTTGTTTCTTCAGCCGGTTTATGGGTTACATCCAGATAAACATATTCGTCACCCGACATTTTCAATTCATTATCAATGGCCCTTGCCACAATATCCCTTGGCGCCAGACAGCCACGCTCATCATACTCTTCCATAAATTCCTCACCATTCAATCGACGAAGAATACCACCATAACCTCTCATTGCCTCGGTAATCAAGAAAGATGGTCGTTCGGATAAATTATATAATGAAGTGGGATGAAACTGCACAAACTCCATGTTTTCAATAATCCCTTTTGCCCTGAAAACCATTGCAATGCCATCACCTGTTGCAATCAACGGGTTAGTGGTTGTTTGATATACACTACCAATACCTCCGGTTGCCATCATGGTAGTTTTGGCCAGAATGGTTTCGATAGCTCCGGTTATTTTATTCAAAACATACGCACCATAACACTCAATGTCCCTCATCCACGGCTCAGTGACCTTGCCCATATGATGCTGGGTAATAATATCAACAGCAAAATGATATTCTAAGATATCAATGGATTTATGAGAACGAACTTCTTCAATTAGTGCCCGTTGAATCTCAGCTCCTGTATTGTCTTTATGATGTAATATCCGATGTTCTGAGTGACCACCTTCGCGGTGCAAGTCATACAAACCATCTTTGTTTTTATCAAAATCGGTTCCCCACTGAAGTAACTGTTTGATTTGCTCAGGAGCTTCGGCTACAACTTTCCGAACGGCTTCAGTATTGCATAACCCATCCCCTGCAATCAAAGTATCACTAATATGTTTCTCAAAGGTATCAGGTTCATACATCACCGATGCAATTCCTCCCTGTGCATAAGCAGTATTGGTTTCTTTCAGTTCGGTTTTACTAACAACCGCAACTTTACCAAATTTGGCTACTTTCAGTGCATAACTTAAACCTGCAATCCCTGAACCAATAACCAAAAAGTCGTATTCCCTTTTCATTATTTCTTAGGTTTCAAACCTTACAAAGGTATAAAAAGATTATGCCTTATCGGATATGATGTAAAAATGCTACAGAAAAATTTATCGGGCCAACATTTATCTAACCGTAAATTCAATACTCTTGCGATACGTTTTCCCTTTCGAGTCAATACCTTCCACCATAACAGTGTAATCACCAGTGTCATCGCAGGTATAGAACTCCAATTCATTGTTTCCTACAGACAAATCAACAGTTCCAAAATACAATACATTCCGATAGTCAGCCAAACGATTCTTTTTCTTCTCTTTTGTTGAATAATCAGGAGAAACATATGTATAGGATGGATGATAACACTCACGAGCCTGTCTGAATATTCTGTTATCAAATTCCATCGCGCCCATATTACCATCGCGCGTATAAAAACACAACAAACGGCCAAGTTTTTCCTCTTCCAAATAATAGTCCAGATTCACCAGATCAATATGATCCAACTCTTCAGGGTTGATTGCTAAAACACTATTAATATTTTTAACAGGCACACCGTCTACCAATGTCAAAGTTTCGCCATCTCTGGGATAATATGTTTTCGGTTCAAATGTTTTAAAATAGTATTCCCCTTTGTGTTTACGCAAACCCACATAAGGAACAATTTCTTTTATAACCTCCTCGATGGTCGGCAGTTCAATAAATTTATCAATCGACACAAAAATTTCAGCTTCACCATAAAATGGCGGTGGCACATCAATTGTATCCTTGCCACTTCCATCTTCTCGATAAGCAGAATAAATGGTATTAACCTGCATATTGATAATCGTTTTGTTCAGGTCAGCAACCTTTTCTTTTGAAATCAATAATGGAGCCATTCGCTCATCAGGATAATTCTCTGAAAAACCAGGATCGAGGTTTACCTTGTAGTTGATTGCACTTGTATCTAATTTAAGTGGCTGAATAACCATTTCACGTTTACCATACTTATTAACTACAAATCGAAATCGTCCTGATGTATCTGTTGTCGAAAATTTCATTATTGGTTTATCACCCACAAAACTCAACATCATTTTTTCTCCCACAACGGCATCACCTGTTTCTAAATTGGTAATAGTACCCGTAATAAGTTCACCTTCCACTTCTGGCAAAAGGATGTCACCCTTATGACTCTCAATTATTTCAGATTGTTTACTTTCGGCCTTTTTCGACAGTTCAGGCTGTACCTCATCATATAACAAACAAGACTTTACAACCGATACTGTCAGGTGATTATATTCTGAAAGCTTTGATAAATCAAGTGTCACCTTGCTACGATTTCTATAAGCCGCACTGTTAAGCTTTAACATGGGCTGTAAATCAGATTGATTCGATTTGACCAGGCTACTGTCCTTACTTTGATTATCTGCAATTACTTCTCCTTCCGGTAGTGATTTCCTGGCAAAAGGATTAACCACCGAAATCATTTTATAGGCAAAGGGTTCATTATCCAGATTTCTCATCCATCTTGTGTAGGCCCGCAGAGCATAGTTTGCTGTTGATATCGTGTCCGGCAATGTAATCAATGATGTTACTTCCCCATCCTCCAATCTGAGTTTTTGTTGCAAAACGGGTTTAAACTCTTCATTTAATAACTCCAGATAAACTACTTTGGATAAATCGGAGGTTTGTAGATTTTCCTGATTAAGATTCACAATATTCACCCACAAATCCTCACCACCAATGTAATAATCCCTATCGGTACGTAATACAATTGTTTCCTGCGATAAGATACTTTGAGACAGAAGTATGGTAACTAAAATAAAAGTAATTTTTTTCATCATTAATTCAGATTAGGTTATTCTTCTTCCCAGAAATTCGGTGGATTGATCGCTCCCCTCACTGTGCAATCCGAACATATTTGACTCGATAACAGCATAGCAACAACAGAAAATCCCATCTCATCATAAATAGGATCATAAAAATTCCAGTTGCCATTTACCACTTTACCAACATAAACTTCATAAATTGTATTGTAAGTAATTCCATCAACCGTTGCCGTGTCGAGCGAACAATTATCATATATACTATACATTGGCACATCAAAATCCTTTATATCATCGGTATTAATGTACAAACGTTTTGACACAACTGATCCGGTTTGAAAATATCCTAATACAGGCTCACTTTCATCATTTAAATTTTGAATATTACCTACCAAAGAAAAGGGTTGCTTGGCAAAAACATCACCAACAGCCTCTGTTGATTCAGATAACTTCCTCCAGTATTCATATTCTTCTCTTGAGATAGATAGTTGTTTTACATTAATCGAATATCTTATTGTCAAGCGGTCGTTTAATCCGGTAGTAATAAAATTGATTTCTCTGCTGTTAATATTACCTCCAACCTGATCTCCGAAGGAATAAACATTGATATTATTGGATGAGTTATGTTTCCAACAATAATAATTCTCAATAGGTAATTCAACTAATTCTTCATCTTCATCAAATGCATATCTTTCAGGGAATGGTGTTTTAAATTTCCAGTCTTCCTCGTATTTCCATCTGACGTATGCACTTTCACTGGCAGATCCATCAACGTAAATGCTAATTCCTACATTCTCATACTCATCATTCTCGTCCCATTCGGTATTCTTACTAAAATAGACCTTGTCAATTTCGGTTTTTGCCAGAATCTCGCATTCATCCGATTGATAGGTATTCCCATCAGAAGTCTGGATGTGTAACGTAAACTTATCACCTTGTTTCACAATCAACTCTGTACTATCCGACTTATAAGTTCCAGGACTGAATTCTGCAAAATAATATTGCTGACCGGTTGCATTGGTCACATATACCGATGCTCCTGATTCATATGGAGATTCTTCTTCGATATTGGTTGTAGAGCGACGAAGTAAAACTGTATGAGCCACATTTTCATCGGTAATTAAAGCATCTACTACCAATAAATTATCATAGCCATCAATATTCAGACTATATGGTTCAATACAGGAATAGGCAATTAGAATGAGAACAAAACCAGAAATGATTTTCCGAAGCATGATAGATTATTAGGTTAAAGTTGAGTTGGTGTATTCAATATCACTTCAAATCTGACAAAAAAAATTGGATTAACATAGCAATGCATTTAAAAATGTAATATTTAACACATCATACCCTTGTAAACCGATCAGTTTTTTTAAATTTGTCTCCCTAACACACTCTAACCTATTCTCCAACACCTATGTTAAAAAATATCTTTTTCTGGTTCATCATAACAAGCTCAATTTCTCTGCAAAGCCAGAATAAACGTGTGATTATCAATCAAACCGACTCAATCAGAAATTTTTACTATTCTGAATCTTACAATCCTGATGATTATCTGAACGGCAAAGAATACAAAGCCTATTATAATCCAACAACCACTTCGCCCCTGTTGGAAAAAACTTTAGGTGAAGGAACTATTTTTAATAAAGGAGTTGCATACAACAAATTAACGATAGCTTACGACAGAAACCTGGATGAATTAATTGTAATGCCAGGAAAATATGTTTCAGATAATGTTTATGTAAAAATAAATAAATCTGAAGTTGACTCGTTTTATGTAAATTTTGAAAAGAGCCAGTATCTTTTTATTAATCGAAAATCGGATACTGTTTTACCAAAAGGTTTTTACGAGATTCCTTATAAAGGTAGGCACGAATTGCATGTAAAATATACAACCAGCAACTTGTATCATGATGGTATTTTGACCTATTATCCAAAAATAGAAAGATACCTGATCGAAGAAGAAAATTGCTTCCTTATAAAAAAGAAAAAGGACTTATTAAATGTCTTTTCTGAAAACAAAAAAGAAGTTCGAAAAAAAACTCGATCCTATCACACTCCCTTTAAAAATCTAACCAATTTTCAGTTTACACAAATTCTCAAATTTGCTGAATCGCTTTAACCTGACCAATCAATGAAAAAAGCTTTAATACTGGTATATTTCACTATACTCGCACTTTCGGGATTCAGTCAATCAACAGAGATTGTAACCGATTCAATTTCGTTTGATCAATCCATCGAATATCTTGAAAAGAACTCAGGCTATCACTTTTTTTACAGCCCAGAGTGGAGTAAGGATATATATTTTAAGGACTTCCCCAAAAATATTGCGCCAGAAAGTGCCATTAGGTGGATTGCACAAAAAGTTGCACTTAACTATTCCATAATCGACGAAATAAATGTTGTTTTTCTGAAAGACTATTCACTAAAAACAAACTATGCTGCAACCTATCTGAAATACCTCGATCAGAAGGAGGCCTTTGTACGAGATACCATCCAATATGAAGCTCCGAAAAAGCAAATTGATGAGGAAGTTGAAATAAGCAAAGAATATCAATTATTTACGATTGGTAGTCCTTCGAAAAACACCTATACAAAAACTGCCACTCTTAGTGGTAAAGTTTCAGATATTGAAAATGGTGAAGCTTTGGTTGGAACAGTAGTATACATTGAGGATCTGAAGAACGGAACTGTCTCTAACATGTACGGTCATTATTCTTTTACCATACCTAAAGGAAGGTACAAGGTTGAGTTTCGTTCTGTAGGGATGAAAACCACTTACCGAAATATTGTAATTTATTCTGATGGCAACCTTGACGTCGAGATGAGACAGGAAACAACGGCTCTTAAAGAGGTAACAATCACTGCCAAAAGTGAAGATCCGGTTCGTAACCTTCGAATGGGTATGGAAAAAATATCCATGAAAACGCTCAAACAATTACCATTAGGTATGGGTGAACCTGATATCATTAAAAGTACCTTGTTACTTCCAGGTGTTCAGAGTGTAGGGGAGGCATCCAGCGGTTTTAATGTTCGCGGTGGAAGTACAGATCAAAACCTGATTCTATTAAATGAAGCACCTATTGTAAATACCTCCCATTTCTTTGGATTTTTCTCGGGTTTCAACTCCGACCTGGTTAAGGATATCACACTTTATAAAAGTGGAATACCTGCCAAATATGGTGGCAGAGTATCATCTGTGATGGATTTGACTCTAAAAGACGGCAATCGCAAGCATTTTAAAACATATGGAGGTATCAGCCCGGTATCCGGACGATTGATAGCGGAAGGACCTCTGAAAAAGGATAAAGGTTCATTTATTATTGGAGCCAGAACCACTTATTCTGATTGGGTTTTAAACTTGCTTGACGATGCTAAGCTGAGTAAGAGCAAGGCCAAATTTCATGATCTTCAGGGTAATTTCTCTTACGACATTGATGATAAAAACAGCATTTATCTATCAGGTTATTACAGCTTCGATAATTTCGATTATTACACCGAAGATGCCTTTGAGTATTCAACCATGGCATCCACCCTTAAGTGGAAACATATTTTTAGTCCGAAGTTATTCTCAACCACTTCGGCTATGGTTAGCAATTACGAATATAATATTGAATCAAGAACTGATTCAACTCAACTTAATTCGGTGAAGTACAACCTGAATCAATATGGTTTTAAATCAGATTTCTCTTACCGCTCAAGTCAGAATCATAAAATTGATTTTGGATTAAACTCAATTTTTTATCAGCTATCTCCGGGAACGCGCACTCCAATTGGTGATGAGTCATTGATATCTGCTAAAACCATTGAAGACGAACGGGCATTGGAGGCTGCACTGTACATTAGTGACGAATTTGATGTAACCCATTTCATGTCTATTTCAGCCGGATTACGCTGGTCGTTTTACACCAATTTTGGTCCGAAAACAGAATATAATTACCAAAACGGTTTACCAAGAACGGAAGAGTCCATTGTTGACACAACACATCATTCATCCGGACCAATTAATTTTTATTCTGGTCCTGAATTTCGCTTTTCATCCAACATCCGCTTGAGTAATACAAGCTCCATGAAAATCGGTTATAACCGAATGTATCAATACATTCAGATGATTTCAAATACTGCAGCAATGTCACCTACCGATATCTGGAAACTAAGCGATCGTTATCTGAAACCACAACGTGGTGATCAATTCTCTATTGGATATTACAAAAAGCTCCGAAACAACACCATAGAGGCTTCTGTTGAAACATATTACAAATACCTGAAAAACATTATTGATTACAAGGGTGGAGCTCAGCTTACCATGAATGAACATCTGGAAACGGATGTTTTAAACGGCATAGGAAAAGCTTATGGAGTTGAAGTAATGCTGCAAAAGAAGACTGGCAAACTAACCGGTTGGATTAACTATACCTATTCGAGAGTACAGCATAAGATTGATGGAAATTATCAGGAAGAAAAAGTGAATAACGGTGACTACTTCTCTGCTAATTACGACAAACCACACGATTTTAAGTTTGTAACCAACTACAAGCTGAGCAGGCGTCTTAATGTTTCAAGTAATTTCTTTTACAGTACAGGCAGACCATTTACAGCTCCGGTTGCCTATTACGATTTAGGTGGATCTCAACGTATTTATTATTCCGATCGTAATTCATTTAGAATGCCCGATTATATCCGGCTTGATTTAGCGGCTACGATAAACGGAAACCTGGTAGCTAAAAAGTTAAATCATAGCTCCTGGACTTTTGCAGTTTATAATGTTTTGGGGAGAAAAAATGCATATAATGTATTTTTCCGAACAGAAGGAGATCAGGTAAAAGGTTATAAGATGTCAATTTTTGGTCAACCTATTTTTACTGTCACTTATAACTTTAAGTTATTTGGTAATGCCAAAGATGATTTTTAACGGCTAAAGCAAACAATGGGGAAGTATTATTGTTAAAAAGCAAACTATTTCCCCGGCTTGAAGAAAATCCTGATCATATTGCTATCTGTTGCCAGCCTTGTAGCCTCGTTACACTACAGTGTTACACTGCTGATATTTAAAATAAATCAGGATTATATTACTCAAAACCTATGCGTTCAAAAAGATGTTGAGAACAACACCTGTCAGGGCTGTTGTCATCTGAAAAAACAATTGCAAACTCAGGAAGAGCAAAAATCAGCTTTACCTGAAAATTCAGATCGCAAATTAGTAGTTGATTTCTTTATTATTAAAAAAACATCATTATTGCCTGATAATTCAATACAAAAAGTGAATTATAAACCCTATTGTTTTGCTCCGGTTTCACTTTACGAAGCAAGTATCTTTCACCCTCCTAAAGAATTGCATCTGTAACCAAGTACATTCTTTTTTCAATACACTCAAGTGTATCCAATAGTATTTCAACAACTAATCATTCAAATATGAATAGAATTATTCAATGGTTGTTGCTGGCTTTTATTTGGCCTGCACTATCATTTGCACAAACTATTTCCCTGATTGATCAGCAACATCATACACCCATTGCTAATGCCTCGTATAAATATGGCAACATACATGGCACATCAGATAGCGATGGTAAAATAACAGTAGACATAGATGATCAATCAACATTATACCTGTCGCATGTTAACTATGGTCAATTGGTAATAACATCAGATCAATTAATATCCATCCTTAAGGATGGCAAAATAATCTGGAAAAAACAGATCTTCGAACTTCAGCCTATCAGTGTTATTGCTTTGCATCACTCAATGGATGATTCTTTAATCATTGTATGTGACGATCAGAACCGGTTGGCACATGATGTTTCTTCTGTGTTGGCTCAATTACCAGAAATAGCATTAATTAAAAAAAGTGGAAGTTACGGATTTGATCCGGTCCTTAGGGGATTTAAATACGATCAGCTTAATATTGTTTTAGATGGAGCGCAAAGTGCCAATGCAGCCTGTCCCAATCGGATGGATCCTCCAAGCAGTCAGATACCAGTTAACATGTTATCTCAGATTAATATTCTTAAAGGACCTTACTCACTCAGGTACGGAACCGGAATTGGTGGAACTATCAATTTTAAGACAGAACCAAGCCAATTTGATTCTACCCAACTCATTTCAGGGCGGATATCCGGCGGTTATGAAACCAACGGAAACATTAGCCGAAGTGAAGGTTTGGTTAAGATTAGTCAGAAGTCATTTGACCTCAAATTCTACGGCTCTGTTTCAAATGGTAATAATTATAAAGATGGTGATAACAATGAGGTTCCGTCCTCGTTCTACAGAAACAACTTTGGAACTATTGCAGGTTTTAAATTATCAGATAATCAATCTTTAAAACTCAGCGTCAGTCATAACTATGCAAAAGATGTTGATTTTCCTGCTTTAGCAATGGATCTGCGGAAAGACGACACGTGGCTTGGAAGTCTTAACCACACTATTAAGTTTCGAAAGAAACTGGTAGAATGGAATACCAACATTTATTCAACCTATGTTAATCACCTGATGGATAATTACGATAAGGTTATTACACCTCGCATGGCCGATGCTGTTACAGATGCTAAAACCTATAACTTTGGTGGAAGAACAGAAGGGAAATGGCAATTAGGCGTTAACCAACTATATGTGGGTGCCGATTACAGAGGAGATAAAGCAGAAGGCCAGAGGAGCAGAACATTTTTAATGGGACCCAATACAGGCAACACTATTTATGATAATGTTTGGCAGGACGCTTCAATTGACCAAACTGGAATTTTTGCTGAGTTCAGACATAATCTTAGTAACTGGCAATTGGTTTATGCAGGTCGATTGTCATTAAATCAGGCTAAATCCGGCAATCCCGATGCATATTTCGAGACGCTGTATGAAGACATAGAATCATCTGACCTGAATAAGTCTTTAAGTATCGGTCTGAGCAAACAATTGCTCTCAAAGGTAAAAGCTGAGTTATGGCTCGGCCGTGCCGAGAGAAGCGGTAGTTTAACGGAACGATACATCAATTTTCTGCCCGTAGGTGTTGATCCATACGAGATGTTGGGTAATCCTCTCCTCTCTTCAGAAAAAAATAACCAAATGGATGTAATACTCAATTACCATTCAAAGGCAACCAGATTTCAGGTTTCAGGATTTGTTTCCTTGGTTAATGATTTTATTTCATCTGAAATCAGAGCTGATCTGAATCCGAAAATGGCAACTGCACCGGGTGTGAGGCAATACATCAATATTGATGCAGCATTATTAAAAGGCTTTGAGCTGATATGGACACAGAAGATTGCTTCTAACATCAATCATCGCTTAAGCATGGCATATACACATGGTACAAATAACGATACTGATGAGGCTTTACCAGAAATCCCACCAATGGATTTTCGCTATTCACTGCAGGGATTATTTCTGAATAAAAAATTGCAGCCCGAAATACAATTTCGTCATGTTTGGAACCAAAGTAGAATTGCAACAAGCTATGGTGAAACAGAAACTCCTGCTTTTAAACTGGTTAATTTATCGATTGATTACACCATAAATAATCATTTTGAGGTAAATGCAAGTGTCAATAACTTACTTGATGAAACCTATTACGAGCATCTGACTCGTTCTGTCAGTACTGGAACATCGGCAATAAATGCTCCCGGACGAAACATGATATTCACGTTGGTTGCCCGGTGGTAGGATAAAAACCTGACAGGAGAAAACTTCTGTTAGGTTTTTTCTTTTTTACTTTTAATTTTGATTTCCATGAAAACGGGTAAATCATTTTTTAAAAGCAAAGTCACATGGACAATTCTTGTCTTGTTACTCTTGGTCTATTATTGGAGCTTACCCGAAAAATTATTTGACAGTCCATACTCAACCTGTATCAACTCAGAAAACGGAGAATTACTTTCCGCTCATATAGCTGATGATGGACAATGGCGATTCGAAGCTGGAGATTCCATTCCATATCGATTTAAAGAATCAATTCTTCTTTTTGAAGATGAATATTTTTATTACCATCCCGGATTTAATCCTGCTTCTATGCTGCGTGCCTTGCTTCAGAATTTAAAAAGTGGCTCTGTACAAAGTGGTGGCAGTACTCTCACCATGCAGGTAATCCGAATGGCTTTTAATAGAGATCGTACCCTCTGGAGTAAATTAATTGAAACAATACAGGCAACCCGACTTGAACTCAGATATTCGAAAGATGAAATATTACAGCTTTACTCAACACATGCTCCTTTCGGAGGAAATGTAGTTGGCCTGGAAGCTGCATCCTGGCGCTATTTTGGTCGACCATCCCATCAGTTATCATGGGCTGAGTCAGCTCTTTTGGCTGTTCTGCCCAATGCACCATCGTTAATGCACCCCGGCAAAAATCGGTCACTATTACTCAATAAGAGAAATCGCTTACTTGAAAAACTTCTCAATCATCATGTTATTGATTCAACCAACTACTACCTGTCACTCGAAGAACCACTCCCTGATAAACCCTTAGCATTACCACAGTTGGCTCCCCACCTATTAAACCAACAGATGAAATTGTATGATGGGGGCACCATGCACACAACGCTGGATGTAACTATGCAAAAACAAAGCAATCAGATTGTTGAAAAGTTTTACAGGATTTACCGCCAAAACGAAGTTCATAATATAGCTGCGTTGGTCGTGGATAACAGATCGAAGAAGGTACTAGCTTATGTTGGAAACTGCAATTCTCAATCGGATGACTATGGTCATGATGTTGACATAATTCAGGCCCCAAGAAGTACCGGAAGTATTCTCAAACCCTTCCTCTATGCGGCCTCTCTTGATGATGGAATTTTACTTCCCCGTATGCTGGTTGCTGATATTCCAACTTATTACAGTGATTTTGCACCTAAAAACTACACTGAGAAATTCGATGGTGCCGTTCCTGCACATACCGCTCTTTCCAGATCTTTAAATATACCCGCTGTCCGATTATTGGATGATTACAGGGTCGAAAGATTTCATGCATTATTACAGGAAATCGGTTTAACGACCATTAAACGAGCTCCATCGCATTACGGCTTATCCCTTATTTTAGGTGGAGCCGAAGCAAATCTTTTTGAATTAACCTCTGCCTACTCATCCATGGCAGGAGTGCTTTCATATTTCACCCAAAACAACAGCATATATACAGATAATGCCTATCAGCAAATAGCCATCAATCACTCAACAGAAAAAAAGACAGATACCAAACCCTTACAGACACCGATACTATCGGCAGGAGCCATTTATCATACCTTCGAGGCATTAACCAATGTACAGCGTCCGGAAGAAGAAACCGGATGGGAAAACTTTACATCAGGAAGAAAAGTTGCCTGGAAAACCGGAACCAGTTTTGGTCATCGTGATGCATGGGCCATTGGCGTTACACCCGAATATACAATTGGGGTTTGGGTGGGAAATGCCTCTGGCGAAGGTAGGCCGGCAATTATTGGAGGTAGTGCCGCCGCACCGGTTATGTTCGACTTATATCGTTTGCTGCCGCCAACTACATGGTTCGATATACCATACGATGATCTGCAACCTATTGAAATATGCAGAGAAACAGGTTTTAAAGCTTCGATAGATTGCCTTCACACAGACACAATGTATGTTTCTTTGGTAGAAAAAGATCTTCCGGTTTGTCCCTATCACAAAATTGTTCACTTATCTGCCGATGGCAATTTTCAGGTTAATGCAGGTTGTTATCCGGCTTCGAAAATAATACATAAATCATGGTTGATATTACCTCCTGTAATGGCCTGGTATTACCAGGCTAAAAATCCGTCCTATAAAAAACTACCTCCTTATCTCGAAGGATGTAAAAATAATGATGAATCACCTTTGGAAATTATCTATCCAAAACCAAATTCATCACTGATAGTACCAAAAGAAATTGATGGTAAAATTGGACGCATTATCTGTAAAGCTTCTCATCAGGATAGATCTGCTATACTATTTTGGCATTTGGACAATGAATATATAGGTAGTACTCGACATATTCATCAGGTAGAAATATTACCCGAACCAGGAAATCATCTTATAACCATAAGTGACGATAAAGGAAATGTGATTGACCGTACTTTTATCATCGCAGCACCCTAAGCGGGTCTGTCAAAGTCATATCAAAAGCAAGTTAAACTTGAGTTAAAATTTAAGATTAGTAAAACAGGAAGCCAAGTAATTAAACGGAAATATTAACTTTGCTTTTACGGCTTTATTTAAACGAATTATTTAAGATAATTCCATTTACCCGAAAGATCATAAAAGATAAGAAACGCATTGTATATGAAGAATTTTGTGAGAATGCCTAAAGTTAAGTGGACAGCTGCAATTGCTGTGGTCTTCGTAATGCTTTTTGGTTTATACAGTTTTAATGACGACAAACGCAATTTTGAAATCATTAAAAACCTTGATATTTACTACACTCTGTTTCGTGAATTAAACAGCTATTATGTAGATGAAACACAACCAGAAAAACTGATTACCACAAGTATCAACGAGATGCTTGAATCATTGGACCCTTACACAACCTATATACCTGAATCGGACATGGAAGATTTCCGGTTTATGACAACAGGTGAATATGCTGGTATCGGATCACTGATCTCAAAAAGAGGCGAACATGTTGTAATCGCCGAACCCTATGAAGGTTTTCCTGCTGCCAAAGCTGGTTTACTTGCCGGTGATAAAATCCTTGAAATTGATGGTAAAAATATGGTTGGCAAAAGTACTCCTGATGTTAGTGATTTGCTAAAAGGTCCGGCTAATACCTCATTAAAAATAAAAGTGGATCGTCCGGGTGAGAAAAAACCATTAACATTTGAATTAACCCGTGAGAAAATTCAGATTAATGCTGTTCCTTATTATGGAATGGTTGATGATGAAACAGGCTTAATTATTCTAAATAATTTCACTCAGGATTGTGCTCGCGAGGTTGAAAAAGCATTTCTTGATTTAAGAGACAGACAAGGTGCTAAAAATGTTATTCTCGATTTACGGGCTAATCCCGGAGGTTTATTGGATGAGGCTGTTAAAATAGTCAATCTGTTTGTTCCTCAGGGCATGGAAGTGGTGAGTACACGCGGAAAAGTGAAACAATGGGACAAAACATATAAGGCTACCCGCCAGCCTATCGATACGGTGATGCCTATGGCCGTGCTTATCAGCAGAGGTTCAGCATCTGCTTCAGAAATTGTATCGGGTGCATTACAAGATTTAGATAGGGCAGTTATTATCGGGCAACGTTCATTCGGAAAAGGATTGGTGCAAACCACCCGTAACCTATCGTACAATGCCAAATTAAAGCTTACAACAGCCAAATACTACATCCCTTCCGGCAGATGTATTCAGGCACTCGATTATACAAACCGTAATGATGATGGCAGCGTAGGTCTTATTCCGGATTCATTAATCTCGGAATATAATACATTACACGGACGTAAAGTATACGATGGCGGAGGTATATCACCGGATATATTGGTTGATGCTCCAAAATATTCGAATATTACTTTTGCATTGGTTGCGCAACAAGTGATTTTTGACTATGCCACAGAGTTTGTTTTGGAAAACAAGAGCATTGCTCCGGCAAACGAATTTACCATTGATGATGCTACCTACAATAAATTCATTGAATTTGTAAAAGCAAAAGAAGGATTTAAATACACATCACGTTCTCAGGAAAAACTAAAAGAATTGATCGAATCAGCTAAAAGAGAAGACTATTACTCAAAGGCTGAGGATGAATTTAAAAACCTTGAAAACACACTTAAGTTGGATGTTGCGAAAGACCTGAAGTTATTCAAAAGCGAGATTGAAGAATTGATGGCAATGGAAATTTCCAAAAGATATTACTACCAGAACGGAGCCATTTTAGTTGGTTTGCAAAAAGATGCAGAATTGGCTAAAGCCAAAGAATTGCTAAAAAACAAATCGCAATATGATGGCTTACTAAGTGGTGAGATTTTAAGTCACGCCGGAGATAAACGATCGATGAAGAATTAAGATTAAAACATATATAAGATTAGCCGGATGCATTAGTATCCGGCTTTTTTATTACCAGGCTCGCTTCTGTTTTGTGAACGGATTATAATAACATGGTAAGGCCTGAATTCCTTTATTTGGCATCCTGTTTTTATTTTTAGGATCGCATGATGGAATAATACTGATACCAAAACGCAGATTAACTCCTCGTGCTTCACTCAGATTAAAAAACGAGAAAAGATTGTCTGAAATGGCATGAATGTGAATTACTCCTAACTTAGCACCTATGCCTGCACCCACATTAAAATAATCCCCATTCATAACAGAATACGAAAGTGATCCATTCAATATTTTATAATTATAGGTATTTGCTGATAAAGTTAAAGACGAACGAAAGCGGTTACGATAAAACTCATTTCTAATAACCGCTCCGGTATTAATATGATCAGTTAATACTCGGGTTAATCCCACATACATTTGCGGAACCAGAGGCGAAACATAACCTGAAGAAGTAGGTTTTGGAACAAACATGTTTTGCAAACTATCAGTGATATTCGAAATATAATTTGGATTATCAAAGTCACTCCCACTATCTGTTCCGCTATATTGAAATGATCCCGCCGATTCAAAATTGTTAACATCACTTGTCCAGTTGATAAATCCAATATCAAGCAAGCTTCCTGATAAGGTCATCCGGGAATTTAGTTTGTAGATAAATCCAAAATCAACCCCAAGCCCAAGGTTTCGATTGTTCATCATGTATTTTAACCAATCAATATCCTCCTGCACAGCTATATCAGTTACAAATCCTTCTTCATCGGTTGTTACTTCTAAAGGAAAAGATGTATTAACTTTTGAATCCAGGTTTAAATCCAGAGCAAAATTTCGATCATTTGTGTATAAACCTCCCTTGGTAACCGGAGTATAAACATTGCCTTTTCCAAAAAGCAATTTACCTCTTATTCCCATCTGAAATCTCTCACCCGTTTGTTTGGCCCATCCAACCGCATACTCACGATAATGATTCACATTTAAACGCAAACCACTTAAGGATGCACTGCTACCAGTGAATGCCGGATAATTACCTTCCCAAAACAATTTTGCGGTATTCTGATTGATGGTATTATAAGTATAAACCTTTTCAGTCAAAGCAAATGTCCAGTAGGAGCCTTTTAGCCACATCCCAAAATACAAAGGTGTATAATGAGTTTCAACTGCAATCAATTCATGTCCTCGCATATTATTAATAGCAGCATCAGGATTGAAATAAAGCGAATCGTTTACACTTCTGAAAAGATCCTTTGCTGCAAATGCAGTATTAGAATAATTAAGATGTAAAGAGGATAATGCTGGCACTCCAATAACCATAGGACATTCAGGAGTTACGGCAGGATTTACAAAATTTGCCTGTGGTAGATCATGCATCAGAAATAGAGTTAAGTTTTGCTGAGCTCCAACATTAACTCCCATAACCATGAAGAGAATCAGGTTGAATAATCTTTTATAAAGAACCTTCATTGAGCTCAAATTTAAGTTCAACCCTTACACCAACAGAACTCTTAATTGAATATTTATTGAAATTAAGGCGTACTTCATTGGTCAGAATAAGATCACTGACTTCCAGTTCAATTATAATGCGATCTGCTGCATACAAACCATCCAAATGATCTGTTATTTCAACGAAAGATGTTTCCTTGGATTCTTTTGTTATCACTCCAGTATCATCAATACCGGCAGGTTCAACCTCAACACCTCCGGCTGGAGTGAATTCAACTGCATTGAATGAATTATCAAGATAATAAAGCCGAAGAATACCCTTGGCTGGAAATCGATTAACAATATCGTAATGTAAAAATGCTTTCTGAATATATTCGCGTGATTCAAAAGAATCATTCAAACTAAAAAATAAAGTATCGTTTAAAACAACATCAACAGGAGTTAAATCCCCTATCATTGGTATCTCTCCAGGTATTTGATAGGCATTATCAAAATCGTATGAAAACGATCCTACGGGCAAGGCAATTGTGGGCTCATAAACTACCTCATCAGAGATTTTATCATACTCCATCCCAACACAGCCAAACAGCAGAAAAACAATCAATATGATCAAGGTAGGTTTCATGATCTACAATTTAACTTATACACGTAAATGTAGGCATAATATTGCC
Organism: Carboxylicivirga caseinilyticus; assembly: GCF_050589785.1. Taxonomy (NCBI): domain Bacteria; kingdom Pseudomonadati; phylum Bacteroidota; class Bacteroidia; order Marinilabiliales; family Marinilabiliaceae; genus Carboxylicivirga; species Carboxylicivirga caseinilyticus. Next base: position 24,128 of record NZ_JBNGOX010000050.1, read on the forward strand.
TTTTTAACTGACTTTGTCAACCCATTATTGAACAGAGATCATTATCAGATGTTTTGTTGAAACAAGAATAATCAATATGAGAAACAATAAATTAATTCACGAAACCAGTCCATACCTTTTACAGCATGCACACAACCCGGTTGATTGGTATCCCTGGTCGGACGAAGCTTTTGCAAAAGCCCGTAAAGAAGATAAATTGATTCTCATAAGCATTGGTTATTCTGCCTGCCATTGGTGCCATGTGATGGAGCATGAATCTTTCGAAGATGAAGCTGTTGCTGCATTGATGAATAAGCACTTTATCTGCATTAAAGTTGACAGGGAAGAAAGACCCGATGTGGATCACATTTACATGGAAGCTGTTCAGATGATTAGTGGCAGGGGTGGATGGCCATTAAACTGTTTTGCCTTGCCCGATGGAAAGCCGGTTTGGGGAGGCACCTATTTCCCGCAGGAACAATGGAAACAAGTCCTTTCCACATTAAGTAACATTTATCAGAATGAACGCCCAAAAGTACTTGATCAGGCAAAGCATCTTACAGAAGGTATTCAACAACAGGATTTTCCAGAATTATCAATACTCCCGAAAACAGCTGATGAAGAAACAATCATAAAAAATTTAAATGCTCATTTTGACTCGATAAATGGCGGCTTTGGGTCTGCACCGAAATTTCCAATGCCCGTTGCTTTAAATCTGGCTCTTCAATGGGGTTATTTAAACAATAATAATAACTTACCAGGTTTTAGTTTTCTGACTTTAGATAAAATGGCTAATGGAGGCATTTACGATCAGGTGGGTGGCGGATTTGCCCGTTATTCGGTTGATGAACATTGGTTTGCTCCTCACTTCGAAAAAATGCTTTACGACAATGCTCAACTGGTTAGTTTATATAGCATTGCCTATCAGATAACAAGAAATGAAGACTATAAACGAATTGTTTCTGAAACCATTGCATTCACTTTGCGAGAATTAACATCTCCTGAAGGAGCTTTTTACTCAGCTCTGGATGCTGATAGCGAAGGTGTAGAAGGGAAGTTTTATATCTGGAGATATAATGAACTAAAAACTATTATTGGCGAAGATGAGCATTTTTACAAGTACTTTAACATTCGTCTGAATGGTAATTGGGAAGACGGTTTAAACATTTTGCATAGTAGTATTAACAGAAAAAATTATGCAAAAAATGAAGATATCGATCCTCTAAAATTTGAAGAAGACCTACAGAGAAAACTTGAACTTCTTCTACAACAGCGTAGCAGTCGAATCCGACCGGGTTTGGACGATAAAATACTAACGGCATGGAACAGCCTTATGATTTCGGCATTATGTGAAGCCTATAAGGCATTGGGTCGTGAAGATTATTTGCAATCTACAGAGAAGGCACTTAATTATTTACTCAATGTGACCTTGCAAAAAGATGGATCACTTCACCGAACATCAAAAAATGGTATTAGTAAAATAACAGGATTTTTAGATGACTATGCTTTTCTTATTCAGGCTTTAATAAATACTTATCAGGTTACTTTTAACGAAAAGTATATTCAACAAGCCCTTTCGCTATGCCAATATGTGATGGATCATTTTTATAATGACGCAAACGGTATTTTTTACTATACCTCATCTAAAGGAGAAACATTAGTTGCCCGAAAAACTGAGATTCAGGACAATGTCATACCTTCTTCTGTTGGAACCATGGTTCAGAATCTTATTCATCTTTCTCAATTAATGCATTTACCTGAATACGAAACAATCGCTGAAATGCTAATATCTAAACTTTATGAGCAGGCTGAAAAGAATCCTGTGTATTATGCGCAATGGGCATTGTTAAGTTTACTTCAAAACAAACGACAGGAAATTGTAATCTGCGGTGAAAAGGCTGATGAGTATAGAAAAGAGATTCAAAAAACATTTCGGGTTGGAACAATTTATGCTGGAACCAATCAACCTGAAACCCATCTGGATCTTCTAAACCAGAGATATCAGGAAGATAAAACACTCATTTACAAATGTGAAAATAAAGTATGTAATCTACCTACAAGTGACGTAAACAGCGTTTAATTATTCAAACTTAAATATTTCAATAAAGCTTCAGCTTCATCCCTATCCTTTTCATGAATCATAACACTTGCTTCCGGAACAATGTGTGGAGCAATGCTACTCGTATAGCCGTTTAAAACACTTGCTTCTATATTATGATTGATCAAAAACTGTTTGATCTTTTGTGCATCCATTGGTAGTCCTGAGAATACAATCACCAACTTTTCTTTGTTAGGGTCACTCATATTTCAAAATTTTAAGGTCAAATTCATATCAAATATAAAAAAAATTCAACTAACCAGATTCCTTTACCAGTAAGGCATTCATTATTAAAAACTAAGTCACAAAACTTAATCCTACGTTATTTAACTTATTTTTAAGTTGACAAACTTAAAAATAAGTTATACGTTTACATTGCTGATTAACTAACTTAGTATACAATGATTACTTTAACAAAAGCGGAAGAGAATATTATGCAGATCCTTTGGGATCTTGATAAAGGATTTGTGAAAGATATTCAGGCTCAGTTTCCGGACCCAAAACCACCTTACAATAGTGTTTCAACCATTGTAAGAGTACTGGTTAAAAAGGAAATTGTTGGTTTTAGAAAGTATGGCGGTACTTACGAGTATTTTCCATTGCTATCGAAAGAAGAATATCGTAGCGGTCAGATGAAACGCCTTGTTAATAATTATTTTAACAACTCTTTTAAACAAGTAGTCAATTTCTTTTCTGAAAATAAAAACCTTAAAACAGACGAAGTTAATGAAGTAATACGAATGCTTGAAGAACTTAAACAAAAGAAAAATGGCTAAGTTTTTGATCTACCTGTTTGAATCGGGCTTATGTTTGAGCCTGTTCTATCTTGGTTACATAGTGTTTTTTCGTAAAGAGACCTATTTCACCTTCAACCGGTTTTATTTACTGGGATCGATGATACTGGCTCTTACCGTACCACTCATTTCATTTCCATTTGATCTAACCAACCAGGGATATCTACACGAAACAGCCAATGGTGTTCGGCAGTTTAGAAATTATTACGAGCACCTGATTCAATTAACCGATCCGGGCGCTTTAGCCGACCCAATGGCAAAAACAACAGGAGGTCAGACAACTAATAGCAGCCAAATCATATCGAAAGAATCAATTATTTCTATTTCAGGCATTCTGATAAGCATATATATTCTGGGAGTACTGTTCTTCAGCTTTCGTCTCTTTTATTTGATTGGAGGTATCAGAAAGATGCTGAGAAGAGCAAAAATTCAAAAGGACAATGGAATGAACCTGGTGCTTATCAATGATGAAGTTCCATCGTTCTCTTTTCTGAAATGGATTTTTGTTAATCCGCAAATACTTAAACCCGAAGAATTTGAACAAGTACTAACACATGAAAAAGTTCATGTGCAGCATAAACATTCAGTGGATTTATTGCTCGCGCATATCATGACCATTTTCCAATGGTTTAATCCACTAACATGGCGCATACAGAAATCAATTAAAACGTGTCACGAGTATATAGCCGACCGTCAGGTTGTGCTGCAAGGACATGGTTTATTTGATTATCAGTCTCTATTACTGAGTCAGTTAATCAGCATTCGCTCAGTAGAGCTGGTCAATAACTTTAATTTATTATCAATTAAAAAACGAATAGCCATGATGAACAAACATAAATCAGGCAGATGGGCACAATTAAAAGCCATTGCCGTAGTTCCTATACTATTAGCAGCATTCTTCTTCTTTACAGATATGACAAGCAGAAGTGAAACGCTTAACCTACAAGACAATATTGTAACTGATACAAATGAATTGGTTGGATCCTGGGTAAGCAATGAAACCGGAATTAATCAAATACAATTTGTTGAAATTAAGCCTGAAAAATTACTTGCTGTAACTACTGTAGGCAATAATTCTCTTAATATAACCGACTATAAACTTGAGACAAAAAAGAAAAAATTAATTCTTAAAGATGGCGATGATATTCTAAAGCTGGATTATATTATTAATAATAATAAACTGACTATCGACTGGGGTCTCAAGGGAAAAGTAGATTATCTGCGAAAAATTGAAACAGACTCATATACTCTAATGGATGAAGGATTTCAAAAGTTAAATCTTCCTTATGCAACACAATTGAATCCTTATAAAAAAGAGATGATCTTGTGCACCATCTTTTTAAGTGGTGATATACTTACAATAGATGGCAATAAATGCAGCTTTTCTGAACTCGAAAGCATTTTAACCAAGTTAAGAAGTTCAGCAGACCAGAGCAAGGTTGATAAAATGTCTGTGTTATTAAATATAGATAAAGATGCAAGCATGAAATATGTTGATCAGATCAAAACGGCTCTCAGAAATTCAAACAACTTAAAACTAGGCTATCTTGCTAAGATGGAGGGAAAAGAAGGATCTGATTACATGGCTCTGTTTAATTTACTTCCTCCCCTTGATGCCAAATGGTTGGAAAAAGAAGATATTGCTAAAGAAGGTATCTCCTTATTTGAAATAGGAAAAAAACATAATGACTTCTCCAAACGATTAAAAGAATTTACTAAGTCAAATACGAAATATGTAATGCTTTATGAGTATGATAACAAAACAAGCTATGAAGATTACATTAAAACAATTGATCTGGTATACAAAACAATAAATGACAACAGAAAAGAAGCGGCTTTCTTTGATGGAAAGCACTATGAAAACCTAGATTACGAAGAGCAAAAAGAGTATCGTAAAAAATATCCGATTACTTTGACTATGAAAAATTTGGATGAAAACTAACAAAAAGCTCCGGATATCCGGAGCTTTTTTTGCTTTATGCAAAGTTAAGCCAGTTACTGTCTGATTTATAATCTTCAATAACCTGCACCGAATTTGCGTATTTAAACGAAGATAATATTCCGGTTATTTCCTGACGAAGATATTCAATGGCACTATTCGTTAAGTTATTGTCGAAACCTTTAGTACTTAATTCAAGTACTTGGTCAACACATACAATACGTCCCACAACCTGTCCTAATTCCACCATCTTTCGCTGAGGCATATTTAAATCAATTTTAAAATTGATTAAATCTTTCACCAATTCACTCGCTTTTTTGGTTAGATGAAAATCCTTGATGAACTCAAACAAATTTTCCAATTTGGCTTTTCGCATCAATTTAAGTACCCCTTCTGATATTTGTGAATACAACATATCGTTTGATCCTTCAAAAATCTGAAATGGACGACTATCAACCGTTGATCGACCGGCAATATGATTCAAACGGTACCCCTTGGCTCCTACCAACTGAAGTAAGGTTTGAGATGCTGCCTGCATCATATCTGTAGCAATACTTTTCACACTGTTGGCTTCAATACCAATTCCTGAAAGATCGTTTTGCAAACCTGCCTTACCACTACTGTTAACACACATAGCTGAACAAATGGTAAATCGCGATTGTAATTCAGCCAAACGCTGTTGCACCTGATCATACTTTAGCAAGCTTTTACCTCCTACGAATCGCTGCTGACAGTGTTTGATAGCCTCATCCAGCATACGCTGTATAAAACCCATTGCCATACCCGGAAATGACATACGACTCCGGTGCAACAAATCAAGCATCATTTTCACTCCCGACTGTTCTGGTTCTAACTTTTGAACCTTGGGTATTTCAACATCTATCTTATTTCTGCCATAGGGTATTTGATACAAACCCAAATTTTCGAAATATTCTTCAACAACGATATGTTGATTGGGTTGAGTAACATCACATACAAAAAAATCGATGTCGCGGGCTAATTGGCCATCTCCTGTATCTTTACGGCCTGTTAAAAGCCAATAGTCAGCCCAGCCGGTTAATCCGGCCCAATGCTTAGTTCCTTTTAAATTATAATGCGAACCATTATCCTTATAATGAGTCCTCATACTTAAAGCATCACTACCAAAATCGGGCTCCGTAATCATTAAGCCACCCATGTTGCTTTTTTCAACAAAACGTTTCATTACTTCTGCTTTGCTTTCTTTCTGTCCGGCTTTTATAACCGGTTGTAAAAACAATGCCATGTTGATTCCGAAAGTTAAAGATAAAGCAAGTGATTCGTAAGATGCAGCACTCATCAGAGCAATGCTTTCTTTTACATCACCGCCTAACCCTCCATATTCTTTTGGTATAATTGCTGAAAACGGATTTACCGACATAATCTCGCGCATCACAAAAGGGGGCATTCCCCGTTTGATTGCCAAATCATCAACCTTTGATCGCTGATGATAAACACTTTTCATTTTCTCTTTTAATTCATTTAAAAGCCCATCAAATGCACTTTCAACTTTTTCTTTTACCTCTGCTGCCTTAAACATTCATTCATTTTTTAATTATCATCCCATGCTAAGCAATAAGAATATTGCTCCTAAGTAACGAATTATAAATGAATAAGTTTAATAGTTTTACAGATAAAACGATCCGAATATATTAGAGGAAAATTCTAATTACTTTTAACAAGTGTTTCTGAGGTAATTATAGAATTTATTGTGGCTTACATCTATGATTTAATCGCCCATTTTATTCTTCTAAAACATTTTGATGACTCTCGATAATGCGGTCTTTTAAATCAATAATTAGATCGTGAAGATTGTTATTTTTAAGAACATCTCCTGCCTCGTATGCTTCAATTGTAATAGCATCAAGATATTCCATTCCCAGAGCCTTAAAAAGTCGCTTGAATTGATCAATTGTAAGGTTACTCTCTTCTCTATCAACGGCAGAAGGCAAAAGAAGCGCGCCTTTTTTGCCATAAAGTTTTTTATTAATGAAATATGGTTTAAAGCGATCAATCATTAATTTGGTTCGTCCTGATGGTCCAAACCAATAAACAGGAGTACCAAAAACCAAAACATCGGCCTCTTCCATTTTTGCATATAGCTTTTTCATTCCATCGGTCTGCATACAAACGAGCTGTTCCTTTTTACACTCTCTGCAATCAATACATGGATCAATATCATGATCGTATAAATCAAACAATTCAACGATGGTCTCATCATCTCTTAACTTACCGGCTAATAAATTAGCCATTGCTGTTGTATTACCATCTTTCCGTGGACTGCCTATGAATATTACTACATGCATAAATTTTCGATGTAAGGTTCGCATATTTAAATTACTGAATTTATTTTACAAACGACAGTTATTAAGCAATTTTATCTGAATAACCATTTTCAAATTTGGATAATAGATCTTACCATATAATTATTTTATGCTTTGATCTCGATTAGAAATCAATAACATAAACAGTTTGATCACATCTCTTCAAATATTTTTTCATTTTCTCCTGTAACAATAAAAAGTCAACAGCCGTCCTACCTCATGAATAAGAAATGAATTCAAAAATTTAAGCTATGAACCGATATTTTTTAACTTCTATATTTTTGTTTTGTCTTACCACTATATGGGCTCAAAACGAATCGGTAACTAAAATAGTTACAGTCACTGAAGATGGAATGAGAACCGAGGTAGTGGTACCCGGCATAAAAGTTGAAGTGGATGAATTTAATGATACCATTACGAAAATTACCATGGGGCGTAAGCGCTTTGAGGTTATTGATGATCATAATCGTGCACGTCTTCGAATGGTTCGTTTACCCATAGAAAAATTTAAAGGCCATTGGGCTGGTATTGACATAGGATTTAACGGATATGTGACCTCTGATTTTTCGACAGGTTTACCTGCCAGTGCAAACTTTATGGATTTAAATCAAGGTAAAGCAGTAACTTTTAGCATTAACTTCTTGCAATACAATATTGCTTTACAACGAAATAAAAATAACCTTGGATTAGTGATGGGATCAGGTATATCGTGGTACAATTACCGCACTGATAGTCCATACTATTTCCAAAAGAATCCGGTAACGAATGATACTGAAGGAATTCCCGTACCTGATGGCATCAGTGTTTCGAAGAACAAGATTGAATCGACCTTTATTAATTTTCCTTTGTTGCTTGAATGGCAGTTGCCATCCTCCAATGATGCAAATCGTTTCTTTATATCAGCTGGTCCATATGCAGGTTTTCGCCTATGGGGAAGAACCAAAATGGTTTACCATGAAGGAGGATCGCGTCAAAAAGAGAAAAGTAAACAAGATATCAATGTAAATCCATTTCAATATGGCGTAATGGTTCGATTGGGTTATCGATTTATTAAACTTTACGGATCGTATAATTTCTCAACCTTTTATTCAACAAACAAGGGTCCTGAGCTATATCCTTACACCGTTGGAATAACTTTATTAAGTTTCTAAACTTAAAAACAAATTGCTATGATGATTCGCAAAATATATATACTACTTCTAATCAGCTTAATGTCATCGATTACGATTGCTCAGACAGGCACTGATAACATTCTTTCGAAATACGATCGTTACTGGGAAATTAAAGAAGGATTGTACAGGGTAATGCTTGACAACAAAATGGGTATTATTACAGACAAAGGTGATGTGATAGTTCCCTGCGAATTCAACCAGGTTTGGAATATTGATTCTGATGGATTTTTCAGAGTGTTGAAAAGTGGGAAAGCAGGTGTTTATCATGAAAGTGGGAGAGTGATTATTCCGGCTGAATACGATCAGATATGGTCATTCAATGGCGACTGGGCCAAAGTGATGCAGAGTGGAAAACTTGGTTTTTTTAACCGTGAAGGATTAGCTGTTGTACCTTGTATTTATCAGCAAATATGGTCATTTGAAGATGGAAGAGCCAGAGTACTTAAAGATGGTAAGGTAGGATATATTAATGAACAAGGTTTAGAAGTTATTCCTCCTGCTTATCAACAAATATGGTCATTCGAAAATGGTAGAGCCAGAGTTTTGAAAGATGGTAAAGTTGGTTACATCGATGAACAGGGAAACGAAGTAATTGCTCCGGTTTATTCTCATATCTGGGAATTTCAGAATGGAAGAGCCAAAGCACTTTTGGATGGTCAGATGGTTTGGATAGATGAGCAGGGCCAATTATTGGATATCCCTGTTGAACAATCGGATGCCATTGACTATAATACACAATCACAGTCTTCTACTCAGAAAGAAAAACAGATAATTATTGAAGATGGCAGAGGCAATGAGACACGTGTTCGTGTTCCAGGAGGCAATGTAATTATCAAAGAAGATGGAAAAAATACATATGTTGAAATCGGCTCAGGTAATACCAATAAAGCGTATTATTACAGAGATCGCAGGTTTAACGGACACTACACAGGTGTTGAACTTGGTTTTTCCAATTTCCTGAATGCAGATGGAACCACTGAATTACCTGGTGATGCCGACTTCTTATCGTTGAACGATGGCCAGAGTTACAATATCGGCTTAAATTTTATGCAATGGAGTATTGGACTGCAGCGACGAGGCAATATTGGACTGGTTACCGGTTTAGGTCTTGATCATAGCAGATATCGCCTGTCAGGGTCAGAAATCATTGCTAAAGACGATAACGGTAATACTTCTTACTACACTTCGGATAGAAGTATTAAAACGAACCAGTTTACCAGCACTTATATTAATGCTCCTTTTTTATTGGAGCTACAGATACCAACACATAGTCATCAGCCCTTTTATTTGTCAAGCGGTGTGATCGGTGGAGTTAGAATCAATTCTTTCTCAAGAGTTAAATACACCGATAATCTGGGTCCTGAGAAAGAAAAGAAAAACAATGATTTCAACATACGTGACTGGCGATATGGCATAATGGTACGCATGGGTTACAGATCCATCAACCTTTATGGCACCTATTATCTAACCAGTATGTTTGAGGATAACAAAGGTCCGGAAATTTATCCTGTGAATGTTGGAGTATCGATTCCAATCAGTGGATGGGATTTAAACAGATAATATTATTTACAGAGATGTAGTTATTACCAAGTTAGTAATTGCATCTCTGTTCTTTTATCTCTCGACTATAGGTAATGAAAAGGTAAAAGTGGATCCTCCATTAATTGCACTTTCGATTTTCATCTTCCCTTTATTTACTTTAATAAATTCCCTGCATATCGAAAGTCCAAAACCTGTCCCTTTTTCTCTGTCAGTGCCTTCGGTAGAATAATTTGAGTCTTCTCTTTTTATTATACCTATTTCTTCCGCTGTCATTCCACGACCCTGATCAACTACACTTACATAAACCTTTCTCTTTTCTGTCCACATATTGATTCTGATGACAGTATTATGATTGGAAAATTTTATCGCATTGGATATCAGGTTTCGAAGTATTGTACTGATCATATCTTCGTCTGCCTCTACCTGAAGTTGAATTAGGTTTTGTTCGAATTGTATGTTTTTAATGGCAGCTGATTCTTTTGCAAATTCAATATTACGATTAATCAATTCATCTAATCTGAAACTAGATATTTTCACATCAAAAGCTCCCGTCTGAACCCTTGTCCACACTAATAAATTCATAAGTAAATCATACGATAACTCAGAAGTTTTTTGGAGGTTTCTGATCATCTTTTTACGCTCATCATCACTTAACTCATCATACGATTGGATCAGAAGACTTGAAATCCCAATCAATGTCTGAAATGGGCTTCTTAAGTCATGTGCAATGATTGATAAAAAACGATCTTTTGTTTTATTAAGAGCTTTCAGTTCTTTATTCGAGGATCTTAATTCACAGGTTCGTTGAGCAACCAGCTTCTCAAGCTTCTGCTTCTCTCTGATTGATTTTTTTCGATCGTGATAAATATATACACCAACTAAAGCAAATAAAATCAGGAATATAACTAGTAGGAAATACCACCTTTTATAAAATGGCAATACAACATTTATATCAATTATTAATGGGGAACTCCACTTTGATAATCCATCATTCTTCGAAGAGATAAGCAATTGATATTTTCCTGTATTACTAATTTTTAAGAACAATTCATCTTCAGTTGATACTTTTTCCCAACTTGATATTTGCTTGTCACCTGATACTACCTTATAACGAAACTGATTTGCATACTGAGGTAAGTAAGATGAATGCAAACTAAGTATATAATACTCATCTGCTGTTATTTCAAGCTCCTCATGATCGTTATATATAAATCGATTATGCCTTTGCGAAACTACAACAGGTTTTCTTGCCTCAACAGATTGAATGTTTTTATTGAACCTGACAACCCCATTATTGGTAGCCAGCCAAACAGCCTGTTGTTGATCTATTAATATACCGTCTCGATTAATTGTTTTGGAAGGGATGCCACTTAAGTCTGTGAAGATACAGCATTCATTATCTTCCCACTTAATAAGTCCTTTGCTTGTAGAAAACCACAGTGCTCCAATGGAATCAGAAGCCATGGCATGAACCTCTTCATTTGAATACTCTCCTACCTCCAATTTGCTCAGAGTATCTTGTTTAAAAACATAAATCCCTTTTGAGGTTCCAATCAATAAACTATCCTTAAGAATAAGTAGTTTGAGACAGTTGTATTCCTGGATACTGTCGGGAAAGAATTCCGATTTAACTCCATGAAATATATTATCCTTGTAATCAAATTGTATAATCGGTTCCTGCCATTCATTCGTTCCAATGGTTAAGAGAGAATCAGTATCAAGAGCTATAGCACCAACACTGTTTTGAGTTGGTATATTGGCAGTATGATTTATTAGCTTGTGAATCGAAAAGTCTACCTGGTATAGTTCATGCCCATTTTGAATCCAATAAAATCCAAATTTGTCCTTAACGATGTCTATAACGTACTTTTGCTCCAATTGTAATTCTTCAATCAGTTTACCTTTATAATATAAAAGCAGATTACCGTCACTCGTTCCGATTAAAACACTATCATTTGAATAATGCATTACCAAATTTGTGTCGTTGCTCCTTTTGCCTACAATCGGCTTTAACCCTGATTTATCGTTGGTAGATTTATAAATCACATTGTTTCTGATAAAAAATATGTGATCTTCGTTATCAATAAAAAGGTGATTAATAATCCCAGATTTAACATCATCAAAAACCGCTTCGAATTGTTTGCGTCTTAGAACAACCACTCCCAGATTAGTGGATGCTATAAAATCCAAATTATCTGAAGTATAAAGGTTTTGCACTCCGTTATAAGGAAAATCATCCACTTGTTTCATATCAAGCCTCTTTCCTGTAAAGTCTAAAACAAAAACCCCCTGACTCCAGCTACCTCCCAAAAAAATCTGATCTTCAATCTTACCAAAAGCAGAAAAGACTATTCCCTGAGAATTAGTAATTGAATTCAATTTATAATTCTGATTAAACTCCAATTTTGATAATCCATCTTTACAACCCAGCAAATAGCTATTCTTATCCATGCGTGTCGAAGAATACACCTCTTCAGTTAATAAATCCGGGTACTCAACAAATACTTCCTGTTCTCTGTCATACAAATAAAAATAACCTTGTTGCGATAATACTGATAGTTGATTATCTGCAAATTCCATAAACTGATAAGATCGCTGATAGGAGGTCGATGCATTTTTTGCATCCATCTCAAATTTCTTGACTTTACCCTTGCTTAAGGAAAAAATATTACGCCTGTCGGCTAACCAGATGATTCCAAAATTATCTTCGAATATGTTTTTATAATAATATGGAATTGTATCATTTACACTTCTTCCTTTACCCAATAATAGTTTCAAATACGGACCTTGCAGATTGTAATCAATCTCATATAAGGCATCATCTGAAATACAAAGAAGTGTTCCATCCTTTTTGCGCAGTAACTTTTTAAAATAGTTTGATCTGTTTAAAGGAGTCTTTAACTTAATGCTTTCACGACCCCAGAAAAGAAAACATCCTTCATCGGTTGCCAGATAATAGCCACCTTTATTATCCATATTAACATCTTTGATAAGATCAGCTGGAAGATTATAATGGGTATTATAATGAAGAATAAAGAAATCTATTTGACTTGCCTTGAGATTAATACCTGAAAGCATAAAGATTAAATGAATAATATAAATGAATAACCATCTCATCCCGATTGCAAATAGAAAAGTGAATTTTATGAGATAAGAAGTTACGTAAAATCTCTTAGCCAAAAAAGATCATATTGGATAATTTAATATCCTTTCTATTCTTACAATGCATTGATAGCCTCCACTGGATCCATTTTGGAAGCTTTCCAGGCGGGTATGTAACCTGATAAAATTCCAATGATTAATGAAATCCCAATCCCGTTTAAAATATTAACTAAACTTAATGAAATTGATAATTCAGTACTAACGCTTACCAGTACAGTAATAATAAAGATGATTAGTAATCCGGCTAATCCACCGATTAATGACAGAGCAGTACTTTCAATCAAAAACTGGAGCAAGATAAAACGTCGCTTTGCACCCAAAGCTTTTTGAATTCCAATGATACGGGTACGTTCCTTTACTGATACAAACATGATATTGGCAATTCCAAAACCACCTACCAAAATAGAAAATCCACCAATAAACCAACCGGCTATATCAATAGCGCCAAATAAACCATCCAATCCTTTTTGAAGAAGGCTGATCTGGTTTAATGCAAAATCATTATCGGCTTTTGGTTTAATTCTACGCACAGCACGCATAATTCCTGTCAACTCATCACTTATATCATCCGATGTATAGCCCGGTAAAGCTTTCACCATGATAAAAGGGTTAACTGACTCGCTGCGAAGATTAAACATTGTTTTAGCATAGTTAACTGGTAGCAGTATATTTTTATCCAGGCTGTTACCAAACATATCTGAGCCTTGCTTTTGAATGACGCCTACCACTCTCAATTTCCGACCCATCATTTTAATCTCTCTTCCTAAAGGATCCAAGCCCTGAAATAACTCTGCCGCAATATCAGCACCAATAACAGTAACATTACTCCCATTATGAGACTCCTGCTGAGAAAAATACCGGCCTGATCCAATCTCAAAACTCCAGATATCTTCAAAACTATGAGTCACCCCCATCACCGCCACTTTATCGTACGAATTGTTCTCGTATACCAGGCGACGCGACGAAGCCATCACATAACAAACAGCTTCTGCCAGCTGTGATCTTTTCTGAACCTGCTCATAATCATCTAATCCGGGTACTCTTCGATTCATGTATCTCCACCAGGGATATTCTGTTTCTCCTTCGGGTGGTGCCCAGGGCCATTTTTGAATGTAAATAACATTGTTACCCAACGATTCAACACTCTCACGAACAGAATTCTCAAGTGTATCAATCAAAGTAAAAACAGAAATAATGGAAAAAATACCTATGGTAACACCAGAGAGAGTAAGCACTGTACGCAATACATTTGAACGTAATGCATTTAATGCAAACAGGAAGCTCTCTTTGAAGAATTTATAAACAAGAATCATGGGCAGGTATCTTTGCTAAGCAAGATATGAAAAAAGTATGATCCCTGATAAATTTAACTATCTCAATTTTTAAAAGTCTAGATCAGAACTAGAAGATCATCGATTAAATAAACACCTGCTGTAACCAAAATGATGCTAAAAATAACAGCCCCAATTAAAGCTATTGCCAGCTTCTTTCCAAAAAACTTCAGTAACATAACAACTGATGAGATGCAGACAGCTGATGAGGCCAGTGAAAATGCCATGGCTGAAGCCAGTGACAGATCGGTGAATTCGAGCAAAGGTTTTAAAAACAATACATCCGCTCCATTACAAACATAAATAGGAATACCCACCAACATCATAATACCCGTTGAAAAGGGCTCTGTTGAGAATGAAAAAGACTCCAAAAAACGTTGTGGCTGAAAGTATTCAAATAGTAATGTAAGCAAGCCGGCAATAAGCATATACGGTAAAATCTTCTTCATATATACCATGGTCTTTCGAAAAGGGCTCATATTACCAACGCCACACGATGCTCCACAATTATCGTAAACACCGCTAATCTGTAATTGAAAATAATTTGCCAGTTTTTCAACCATCAAACCCGAAAAGACTGCCACCATAAAAGAAGCGATTACACGAATCAAAGCATATTTGACTCCCAAGACTGTAACCGACATAAAAACAATATAAGGATTCAGCAAAGGAGTAGCTATGATAAAGGTTACTAACGTACGTAGTTTTACCCTTTCTTTCATTGACTCAACAACCGGAATAACACCACAAGAGCAAACCGGTAAAAAAGAAGCATACACAAAGGCCAACAGCTGATTTTTAGGAAAGAATCGTTTGAGTTTTTTAGTGTGTTGCTCAATTAAAACACCTCCAAATATTCCCAACAATACAACCATAAAAAGTTCAACAAAATGCTCGTAGATATAAAACCCCCATCGAGGCAAAAACTGATACAATGCACATTCTTCCTTATGACCGTAGCCTATTCCTGAAATATTCATATAGATGGTATCAGCCAGCATCAAAGTCAAAGTGGAAAAAACAACCACCTTTGCTACCCATTCTTTATCGATCACCCACCTATTACTGATTGCCGGTATCATCTGTTTTTAATTTTAATTGCGTAAAAAACTCCCCTTTATCTGCTTTACGCATCAGGGTTATTTTGCTTATTCCTTTCTTGTTTCCAATGACCTTCACATCTATTTTCCTGATCCAGTAATTGCAGGTATCACGCTGCCAACCCTCATCTTTAAGTAATTCCAAGCCCGAAAGAAAAAGTTTGGTATTACCCATTCCATCCTCGCATATTTCAGTAGGTAACTGAACCTGACCTTCCAAAGAAATCACATCAGAAAGAGCATAAGTTAGTTTTTCTCCCTTTGTAATTTTGATTTGAGCCTTTACAGTCTGGCAATCTGCTTCAATTGTAAATGCAAAAGAATAAAGTAGCAGCACTCCTACTGAAAGCATCCATATCCTTCTTTGTGTTCTATTCATCTTAGTTACTTTGAATCGCACCTTCAGGACAAACTGATTCGCATTTACCACATTTTGAACAATTATTCTGAGTTATCTCAGCCGTTCCAATCTCACGCAATATGGCATCCTCAGGACAAACCGGATAGCATTCGCCACAGTTGGCACATAAGTCAGCATCAATTTCAGGTGCATCTGATGAAGTTGTTTTTTCTATGGCATCAACCGTACAAACGGTTAAACATTCTCCACAACTTACACATTCATCCTGGTTGATGGACGGAACAGAAGGCGAAGAAGCCTGCTCTAAACTAATAGCCTCATCGTTACAAACATCCATACATTTGCCACAACTATTACATTTAGAAGTATCAATATTGGCAATTCCTGTTGACGCTGTTCCACTCTTGGTAATGGCACTTTTTGAACATTCATCATAACAATCACCACAATGAGTACATTTATCCTGATCGATGGTAACTTCAGCATTGGTAATGGCACCATGCCCACATTTTTTTAAGCAATTACCACATTTGGTACATTTTGAAGTATCAATGGAAGCTTTTCCGTTAACTTTTGAAATGGCACCCACAGAACATCCACTCGAACATCTGTCGGTACAACCATGACAACGGCTTGTATTAACACTGTAGTTGGCAACCGAATAGGAAATTGCATTGCCCTGGCTTTCACATTTATCAATACAATCGCCACAACCCACACAATTACTGTTTACCTTATAAACCTGAGTTCGAAATAAAAACTGACTGATTTACAAGGAAATAAACAAGGTTTTGATTATATTTAAGTATCTGAAATTTAAATAATTAACACCAA
>NZ_JBNGOX010000051.1:0-40101 GCF_050589785.1 Carboxylicivirga caseinilyticus
ATAGATAAATTTCACACTATGACTGATGAGCTTATGATATAAATCTGCAATTATTTTTCAACCACAAATTACACTGATTTCACCAATTAAATTTTTATGATTTACTTTAAAATATCCTTCTAAAGAAACCTCAAAGGCTGTCTGTATAAGCCGTGGGTTTTAACCTACGGTATTAAAAGCATCATTAAATCCGTCTCACAAAGTAGCCAGCTTTGCCGATTAATCTTATTGCGCCGATTTGCTATCTAATTTCTATCTACACTCTTCCTGTCATCAGATAAAGAAAAAATCTATAACACACACACTATAATTGATGAACTTATGCAATAAATAACTATTTGATCCAACTCATGAAATAATTTTTAAAGCTGCGTTCATCTTATTTTTCAAAAATGAAGAAAAGTTAATACCAAAAAAATATTTTATTTTTTTTATAAACAAGTTATGAACATTTTTCCCTCCGATAATCAATAGTTCTATTGACTCTTTAAAATAAAAATCAACTTCCGATTAATTCATATATTATTGACCAACTGCAACTTAATAAATCCTATAAAATTTACATTTTTAAAAGGTGATGCATCTTTGACCAATGCACTTGTTCCTTGTTTAAGTCTAAATTTTAAATACTTTAATAAGTTAAATTTTTTGATTAAGTATAACAATTTTAAATTTATGGCGTACTAGACGAAAAAACACCTGAATTATATTGATGATGATGAAAGTATTACTTTTTGTGGGGGCCATAATGGCATGTTTAGTACATATTGATGCGCAATCTTTAAAGAGCACTAAGACTTTTGAAGGTGACAAAATTGTTTATCTGTCAGATAGTGTTTATTACCTGTTAGATTCTGTTTATTCATACACTTCAGTAAACAATAAACTGGCTGTAAGCGCAAGAACCTACAATAGCTATGATTCAAAAGGAAATATCCTGGAATCCAGATCTCAAAAATTAGAAAATGGAATCTGGGCAAATACAACTCTTATTTTTTATACTTACACAGATAATAATTCCGGTTATACTCAAAACCATTCACAATGGAATGACGAAACAAAGAGTTGGAATAATATCTGGAAAAAGTCCTTTATAGAAGATCAGGAAAACAATAAGCTGAATATTATCTACTCTGAATGGATTGACAGTTCCTGGGAATATATCTGGCAACAAGACCAATATTATAACCAAAACTGGCAATTACTTTCATACCAGACAGTAAAATGGAATCCAGAACAAAATAAATGGGAATCCTATTGGGATTACAATTGTTATTACGACAATAATGGTAATTTACTTCAAACCACTCATAAATCATTTAATACAGAAACACAGGTATGGAGCGACGAATGGGAGTGTATCCAAAATTACGAATCTGGAAATCTGATCTCTGAACAAATAATTGATTGGGACCCTGAATTAAACAACTGGACAAATATCCGATACACGGATGTTAACTACTCAACAGGCAAAGTTATCAAAACAAGAAATAGTTGGAATGAAGATAAATCTGACTGGTCAAACAGCATGTTGATAACAGAAGTAACTGATGAACTGAATTATATTACAGAAATTGAAAAAGAGTTATGGGATGAGAATTCTACTTCTTGGAAACCTCAAAGCAAAGATGTTTTTACATATGACAATAATTCAATAAAGTCTTCTGAAACAACTTTATACTGGAATTCTAATACTTCAGACTGGCAGAACAACTTTAAAAAGGAATATTTCTACTCACAAACTTTACTGCCTGGTGAGGAAAATATAATTTCAAAGGATTATGAGTTGGTTCTATATCCTAATCCTGCCAAAGATGATATGTACTTAAAGTTTAGTGGCGATGCCGAGCAACTAAAAATTTTTAAGATGGACGGCACGCTGGTCATGCAAGTACCTGTTCCTCAGAACGGGCAATATATTAATGTTAGCAATTTAAAAAATGGAGCTTATATAGCTAAAATAAGCTTTAAGGATGGTGTTGCACAAACCAAATTTGTTAAAAAATAGTGTGTAATTTTTTTTCTCAGGGTAAGTGAACTTACTACAACATTCAAAACAGTATATTTAAATAATCACGGAGGCATATACAGATGAAGAGAATAGCACTTGTATTATTACTGATAATTCCATACTTAGTTAATGCACAAGTTAGTGGAGGGAAATATTATGTCGCAACCGATGGTAGTGATTCCAATCCGGGGACAATTGATCAGCCTTTTGCCACTTGGCAAAAGGGATTTAAAATGGCACAGCCAGGGGATACAGTTTTTTTTAGAGGAGGGGTATATCATTCGAT
Organism: Carboxylicivirga caseinilyticus; assembly: GCF_050589785.1. NCBI lineage: Bacteria > Pseudomonadati > Bacteroidota > Bacteroidia > Marinilabiliales > Marinilabiliaceae > Carboxylicivirga > Carboxylicivirga caseinilyticus. The sequence goes on from NZ_JBNGOX010000051.1 coordinate 2,298, forward strand.
AGAGGTTAACAATATTAACCCTGAAGCATATGGAGGACCATTGGGATCAAGCGGAACAGCTGAGAATCCAATAGTATATATGAGTTACCCTGGTGAATGGGCTATCTTAGATTGTTCATATCACTGTGATTCTATACCTGATAATCCATTTGGAGGCAAATATAACTCTGCTATTAGCATACAATATGCTGAATATTTAACCTTTAAAGATTTTGAAATTAGAAATGTCTTTCAATGTGACAGCGTCATTGATGGGGCAATTACATCTGCTTATTCATGTAACCTAACATTTGAACATATTGTTATGCATGACATAGGACAAAGAGGTTTTTATATTGCAAGTGGTGTATGGAGTGAGTATAATGGTACCGATCCTAAGACCCCTGTTGATGAGCCTTATTGGGGATATGATCATCATGATACAACCAAATTTATAAACTGTGATGTTTATAATTTATGTGACTCATTAGTAAGTAATATTGGTAATGCAGCTGATGGATGGAAAACAATTATTTATGAAGGAGGATATATGCTGTGGGAAGGATGTAGGGCCTGGAATTATACAGATGATGGAGTAGATCCAACAGGTTTAAAAGGAAAGAGGGTAATTAAAAATTGTTGGTTCATGGCAGGAGATAAATATATTAATACCGATGGTGGTGATGTTGAAAGAAATGGAATTAAAGCATCTGGTCAATTTGCCCACTGGTATGACCCAAGTGTAACATACTTAACAATCTCAAATTGTCTAGCATATAATTGTAATAGTGGAATTGTCGAATTGGATGCGGGTGGATATGTACGAAATAACGCATTAATTTATAACAACACAATATTCAAATGTGGTGTGGGCATACGTGCAAATGCTGCCACTGAAACTAGTCCAAGAACTTCTATTTATAAAAATAATCTTGTTTATGGAAGTACAAGCTATGACCCTGGAGGTTTAAAAATTCCTTATGATATATCTCTTATGACAGAGGATTATATCCATAGTAATAATTCATGGATTTGGTCAGAAAACTACCCTCACTTTAAGTCAAATCCCAATTTTACAATTAACGAAAAAGATTTTAATAATTTAAATCACGAAGCAATTGTAGCCAATATTACAGCCCCAAGAAAAGCTGACGGGTCTTTACCGGATATGACAGCTTTAGCTTTAGCTCCTACTTCCGATCTAATTGATGGAGGAACTAATGTTGGACTTTCTTATAATGACTCTGCCCCCGATCTTGGTGCCTTTGAGTATACAGTTGGCGCACCAACTGCCAAATTTTCGACTTCAGCCACCTCTGTTAATGTTGGTGAAGAAATCTCATTTGATGCAAGTGAAAGTAGTGATGATGGCAACATAGTATCCTACAACTGGAACTTTGGAGATAATACTACAGGATCGGGAATCAATGCTACGCATGGCTATTCCAATGATGGAACCTTTAATGTTCAATTAACAGTAACCGATAATACAGGAAATACAGCTACAGCAACAAAAACAATAATTGTAAATAAAATCAGAACTTTGGAGATAATCTCATATTCTCCGAACTCTACAATGGACATTACTAATGTATCATACTATTCACCTAGGGACCAATCCATTAATATCAGCATTCTTAACAATAGCAATATAGAAGTAAATTCCATAACGCAGGAAGCTTTGCAAGGCGATAATCAGGTTGAAGTTGATCTTTCAGGATTGCCGACTGGAAATTATACTATAAATCTAAGTGATGAATCTACTTCTGTAAGCTGTCAGGTATACAAGGAGGAAGCCAGATCATTGGAGATCCTTTCTTATTCACCTAACCCTACTTCAGATGTTGTGAATATTTCATACTATTCTCCTAAAGTCCAAATTATAAACGTCAGCATTTTAAACACCAATAATTATGAAGTGTTAACTTTAACACATAATGCTTTGGAAGGAGAAAACAATCAGATTGAAGTAGACCTTACCAATCTGGCTAATGGTGAATATACAATAACATTGACAGATGAAATAACTTCCGTAAGTTGCCAGGTAATCAAAGAAGAAGCCCGGGTGCTTGAAATCATCAGTTATACAGCTTACCCAACTTCAGGATCTGTAAACATAACCTACTATTCACCTAACAATCAAAACATTGAGATATCAGTTGTAAATAGTGAAGGAATACAGGTCTTAAATTCAACTCATTCAGCCAGCGAAGGTGAAAATAATCATACTTCAGTCGATATAAGTGGATTACCAAGCGGAGTTTATATTATTTATTTATCAGATAATAATACAAAAACAAGCTGTCAGGTAACTTCTACCAATGATTCAAATCCGACTGAAGTATTAAAATTAAATGATTTTACTGAATCAAGTTACGATTTATTTACTGTCTCCTATTATTGTCCAAATGCAGGAAATGTTACCATTGAAGTATTTAATAATACAGGTATGCAGATCAAAAAAATAACTGAATCAGTTACTAAAGGTAATAGTGAAACGAAAATAGACCTAACGAATGCTGAAGCAGGAGAGTACAGAATCAGCTTATATGATGGTATCACATCTGTAAGTTGTTATGTAAGCAAATTAGAACAGGAAATACCGTATGAATTTGAATACCTTTCCAGCTCCCCTAATCCAACAGTGGATTTATTCGCCATTGAATTTACTTATACTGAATCAGCCCTTTTAACAATATCTGTTATAGATGAAACAGGTAGAACTGTTCTGATTGAGGAATATCAGGCTAATAAAGGCTTAAACAAAGCGGTAGTTAATTTATCTGAATTAGCAGCCGGTAATTATTCTGTTAAGATTAGCGATGCTGATACCAACGTTGAAACAACCGTTACCAAACAAAGCTTCTATCAGTAGATTTAATCTTAAAAAATAAATAATAACCCCTGATTTTAATAATCAGGGGTTATTATTTAATGTAATATTATTAAAAGTTAGAATTTTAAAATTAAAATTACAGCTATTTAATGCTAAATAATTCATGTTGGTCAAAAAGAAATAATTTACAAATATTGTTTGATTTAGATTGTTTACTTTAAACAGATTTAAGTAGTTTAATTAATCTATTAATTAGTATCTATACATAATGTTATGAAAATACCGTTTTCAAAAATTTCCTGTAATGGTAACGAATTAAAATACGTTACAGATGTACTTGAAAGTGGCTGGCTAACGACAGCTGAGAAAACATTTGAATTTGAAAGAAAGATTGCTAATTATGTTGGTGCTAAATATGCCTGTGCTGTGAACAGTTGTACAGCTGCCTTACACCTTGGACTGGAGGCATTAGGAGTTACTTATGGAGATAAGGTTTTTGTGCCCGACATGACCTTTACAGCAACAGCAGAGGTGATCCGATATCTGGGAGCCGATCCGGTCTTTCTTGATGTTGAATATGGCACTTCATTAATTACCCCTGAAATTTTGGAGCAAGCCATCCTGCAATATCCTGACGTTAAACACCTTATTATAGTACATTTTGGAGGACAAGCTTGTGAAATGACTAATGAACAGAAAAACGGAATAATTGATTTGTGTCAAAGAAATCAAATTAAGGTTATGGAAGATGCGGCTCACGCCTTTCCGTCAAAGTGGCAGGGAAAATATATTGGTACATTTGGAGATATCACCTGCTTCAGTTTTTATGCCAATAAAACTATTACCACGGGTGAAGGAGGAATGCTACTTACCGATAATGAAGAAATTATTAAACGTGCTAAAACCATGCGACTCCATGGAATTAATCGGGATGTCTGGGATCGTTTTACTTCTGAAAAACCTTCATGGGAATATGATGTAGTGGCACCGGGATTTAAATACAATATGCCGGATATAAGTGCTGCCATTGGTTTAGCTCAACTGGAGGTTGCGGAAGAACTCAGACTAAAGAGACAATCCATTGCTCTACTTTATTTTGAGAACCTCAAAAATATAGAATGTATTGACCTGCCTCTGGTTAAGGTAAAGTTTGAAGACCATTCCTGGCACCTATTCACCATTACTTTAAACCATAAATGTAAAGTAAACAGGAATGAATGCATTGAAGCTCTAAGTAGCAAAGGTATTGGCACATCTGTTCATTATAAACCGCTTCACAGAATGACTTACTATCAAAATAAATATCAATTAAAACCTTGTGATTTTCCTGTATCAGAAAATATATGGCAGGGAACTTTATCACTACCCATTTACCCTGATATGAATATTAATGAGGTTGAATATGTCTGCAATGTCTTAAAAGAAACACTGAGTTAAGAACATTAAAACTTAAAACATTACTTTTTAATCAATCACAACTTTTAAAGTTCTGTTTTCTGAGTCTCCTGATAAAGAGATAAAATATACTCCTGGCTGCATATTCCCGGTTGGAATATCCACTAATTGGGAATTTATTTGACTATTTTTTAGTTGACTACCTTTAATGTTATATATTGAATACTGATTGTATGCATTATTATTTCTAAGTTCTATAATAAACCTGTCATTCATTTTTTTTAAGGTAACAGTATTTTGATCAACATTTCCATTATCAGTTGGTACACCTTCCCATCCTGCTATTCTGGCAAGCATCCACCACATGGCTTTCATTATACGTAATGAACCTACTTCGCCTATATGATCACCATCTTCTTTTCCTTGTATTACATTCCAATTATCATCATAATCCATTGTATTATCCGGATGAATATGAGCATGGTAACGCAATGTACCACCATCATTCCAAACACCTTCATACTTTTCCCCGGCATTATTCCAACAGAGTATATCAGCATAATCGAAGAGTATACGTTGGGGATCTTTATTCACAAACTCCCTAATATAATTGTGTTTGATTTCACGCTGCACCCCATCTTCATTTCCTTCCGAATCAGGATAAGTGTCATCCACAGGGCCCGTAGTAAAAATGATCTTAGTACCCCAGCCATTATCAATACAGTATTGCTGATAATCAAGCACCGTATTCAAATAAGTATCCATACTTACACTATTCCCAGTTAATTCAGTATCCTCAGAATCCAAGCCCCAGCGCTTGATTCCTTCCGGCCTTTCAGGACCTCCTTCAATAGTTCCTCCCCAATGAACATTATAAACAGGATCCAAGCCACCTCCCGGCGCTGGATCATAATACATATCCCAGCACCACACAAAACCCATCACATCAAAAACATTACCTGTATTATTTTGGTTTGCTATCCTAGCCTTATAGCCATCAATAGCTGAAGAACTTGCAAAGTAAGTTTCTTCTCCAACATTGTCAATTTTTCCAATTCGAAGAAATCCTGTTGTTTCTGCCGGAGGTGTACCTCCAAAATAAGTAGATTGAAATTTTGAATCAAACTGTTCCAAAAGATTAGATCCATAATTAAAAGTTGAAGAATGCGATTCTCCGGCCATCTCCACCAACATGGTTTTAACCTTATTAAGATATTCATCCGGAATCTGATCATATTGATCAACAACAGTATGATCAGCAATTATCTGAGCTTTAAGCCCAACCAGAAACACAGTAAAAACAGTGGAAATTACTAACTTTTTCATTATGGTGAATTTTAATTTAGGTGTAAAAGAAATATTAATAAAATTTCATTTATGAAAGTTAAACAACAATTGAATACATTTGTTTAAATCCAAGGTAAAAACAAATATAAAATGAAAATTATACTATCATCTATTTTTTTGTTAATGATGCTTATTGTATTAGGAGCTTGTGATTCGAAGGTTGAAGATAAAAATATTAATATAGTTTATCTCCATCACAGCACCGGCCGAGTCATCTGGAACGGAAAACAAAGTTCAGCCATCGCCAAACGTATCCTGAACAAAAGTACTAAGGTTGCCGGATTCTTAGGCATTCAGGCTGAATTACCCAGACTTTTTGATAATTATAATACCTTAAAAAAAGTCAATTACCAAATTACAGAAATGACATTCCCCAAAGCTTCCCCTTATGGATGGAACAACTATCCTTACGACTATTATAATATCTGGGTGAAACATGCCGAAGAGGCTTACTACCTTGAAGAACCAACCCTCGAGGCTTTAAGTGCCATGTATGATGTCATTATATTTAAACACTGTTTTCCGGTTAGTAATATTGAAGCCGATTCTGATTCAAGCAATGTTGATTCTGAAGAAAAAACAATTGGTAATTATAAATTACAATACCTGGCTCTAAAGAAAAAACTACTTTCCTTCCCTGAAACCAAATTTGTTTTATGGACACCAACAGCATTGGTGAAAAATGCAACAAATGAAGAAGAATCAGAACGAGCCAATCAATTTTACAATTGGGTAAAAGAAGAATGGGATAGAAATGGCGACAATATCTATTTATGGGATTTCAGACAATTGCAAACCGAAGGCGGCTTATACTTTAAGGAAGAATATGCCCAAAGTACAAATGATTCTCATCCCAATCAAAACTTTGCAAATATAGCTGTTAATAAATTATTTAATCGCCTAATTGATATCATAGAGAATAAGGGACAGGGAACCTCACTGACAGGAGAAGAAATAAAATAAATTTAAATATTCCAGTAATAATTCATTTAAAACTCTTTTGTGACTAATCAATCTTATAGTTTTGCTTCATAAAGGCAATGATTTCACGGGTGAACACTTCTGCCGAATGACGCATTAAATGACTCTCATCAAAAAAACTGTCTTCCCTTAAATACAATGAATCATTTTGATTATAGACATAATAGTCTACTTCTTTACCGCATAAGCTTTTTATTCTTTCTTCAAAAGCAGGGCTGTGAGGTTTGTAGTTTGGAGGGAATACAATAATTAATTTAGTACCGGAACCTTTTATTTGCTGAATCATAGTTTTAAAGGTATTAACCAACTCTTCACTTTCCTGATCAAATGCATAAGAATCATCATTAATAAAAGGATAATTCCAATCCTTGTTATACCACGATATTGGCATGGAACCACAGGATAACAATGAATCATGCGGGGTAAATTTTTTAGTCCTCAAATCAAAATTTGATTTATTCAATCTATTCAGGAGTAATAATTGGGAAAAAACTTTTTCCTTATTATCTATCTCTGCCAATTTTTTCCAGACAAATGGATATTTTATCAGTGGATATAAGCGATCTTTCCGGAACATCACCGTTCTCTCTGGAATAAGTTCCTGGTTATCATCAACAACCAATATAGTATATTTAGGAACTTTATTAAATTTAAACAGAGCTTCAAAAAGAAAAGAATGGAATGAAACATCCGAACCGGGATAACAGATATTATAAGCAGACAATGTTAAGCTATCCTGAATAATAGAGGCAATGACATCCCTTCCTCCTCTTGATGAACCAGCAACGATGACATCTTTATTCATATTCCCATTAAGAATCATCTCCAGCCGTTTGTCAATTTCTGATTCAGCTGACCGATTGGCAACTAAATAGAAGGCCTTATCCAACAACCAGAATAAAGTGAGAAAAACAAAGATTTTAAAATATAATTTGCCCATTAAAACTGAAAATAGATAAAACTTTGAACATCATTCTTAAAAACAATAATCACTGCCATTAACCAAAAATAAAGCCCCCATCTGAGCGAGCAATATAATGTGCCTTTTTTTTGCCATCCTACACTATAACGCGAAAACAGTGCCGGATAATCATTAGCCAATAATTCTCCGGTCATAAAAATAATAACCAATAGTAAGCTGAACAATAACACCACTTTTTGATTAATTGGTAATATCAAGGCATCCCAATGCCCTCCCAGGCCTGATAAAAAACTGAACGCTTTACCAAGATCCGGCGAAAAGAAAAAAACCAAAGAAAAGGCATAGAATAAATAAGTTAAGCCCCGGCCTGTCCATATTCTTAAACTTCCGGGCCATTTTGTAAAAAAACGTTTTCTCCAGCCTTTGGTGAAAAACTCATAGATAATGGCAATAGCCTGAATAACACCAAGTATCATAAAGTTCCATCCGGCACCATGCCATATGCCAAATAAGGTCCATGTTAAAACCAGAGCATAAATTGGTGCGAGATTCCCCCATTTACGTCTTCGAAACATGGTTTGCTTAAAAATATAGTCACTAAACCATAACGACAAAGACATATGAAACTTTCTCCAGAAAAGGGATACATTTTCTGCAAAAAACGGACGGCTAAAATTCGGCAATAAATTGATTCCGAACATCCTGGCAATACCCAATGCTATATCTGTATATCCTGAAAAATCAAAATACAAATAGAGAGGTTGAAGCAAAATTACTGTTCCTAATAAAGTCGCGTTTGCGGAGGAAATATCAGAATAAGCCACAGTTATTAAGGGTGCCAATTGATTGGCAATAACTACTTTTTTAAAGGCCCCTATCAAGGCTAACCGTAATCCTTCTATTATATTTTCTTGCTTAAAAACAACTGTTTTTTTTAATTGTGGTAGAAAGTGATTGGAACGCTCAATTGGTCCGGATAAAAACTTAGGAAAAAAGATTAAATAGAGTAAGAAATCAATGAAATTTTTATCCGCCTTTTCCCAACCCATTTTTATATTAATCAAATAACCAATGGATTGAAGGGTAAAATAGGAGATGCCAATTGGAATAATGAGATTGGATAAGGTAGTAAAAGTAAAATTAAAATCCAGTAATTCAATAAACGGATCAATAGCAAATGAGGAATATTTTAAAATAACCAGCTGTCCTATATTTATCAGCAGTCCTGTCCGAAATATCCATTTTCTGCTTTTGGCATTCTCTAGCTTAATACCAATGATATAGTTTACCAAACCATAAACAAGTACATAAAGTAACAAAAAATAGCTATAACTGGCTACAAACCCTCCACTTAATATAACTAACAATGTAGATCTGTACTTGTGATTAAGCAGATAATAAATAAATACTGCTCCTAAAACAATTAAAGTAAATTCAATAGATATTATATCCATAATGATCATGCCTTAAGAAAATCATACGATTATACACAGTATAATAATAAGGCGAACAATTAATATGACGGGGGATGCTTATTTTTTGATCAATCAATAAATGAAAAAAACATACTCAAAGCCTTTTTTATCCTATCCCTATCTTCTTTATCCAGATTTGATCCGGAAGGTAAACATAAACCATTGTTAAAAAGGGCTTCTGAAACACCGGTAAGATAGGCATCATAGCATTTAAATACTGGTTGTAAATGCATGGGCTTCCATAATGGACGCGTCTCTATATTCTCTTCTTCCAATTTTTGTTGAAGAATTAAACGTTGAATACCGGTTACTTCCGGATTAATAATGATAGTAGTTAACCAACGGTTTGAGTAAAATCCTTCTGGTTCAGGTTGAAAGGAAACTCCCTTTATTCCTTTAAAAATATCCCAATAGAACACAAAATTCTCCCGCCGTTTCTTTACACGCTCATCTATAACTTCCATTTGACCACGCCCTAAACCGGCCAGTACATTACTCATCCGGTAATTATACCCGATTTCGCTATGTTGATAATGAGGTGCCTGATCTCTGGCCTGAGTAGCTAAAAACCGGGCCTTTTCAATATAAGCCTTTTCATTGGAAAGTAAAGCCCCTCCTCCGGAAGTAGTAATTATTTTGTTCCCATTAAAAGATAAAATACCCAGTTCTCCAAATGAGCCTAAAGGTTTTCCATTCAATTGACTACCTAGTGCTTCAGCTGCATCTTCAATAACTGGGATACCATAGGTACTGGCAATCTCCATAATTTCATCCATTTTAGCCGGCATCCCATATAAATGCACCACAATGATAGCCTTAACTTTCTGCAGCTTTCCATTCAATTTACGCTCTTCCAGAGCCTGCTTCAAAAGAATCGGATCCATATTCCAGGTTTCCGGTTCACTATCAATAAAAACAGGCTTAGCTCCCTGATAAATAATAGGATTAACCGATGCTGAAAAAGTAAAAGTAGAAACTAGTACTTCATCTTCTTTTTGCACACCTAAAAGAACTAAAGCCAGATGAATAGAAGCTGTCCCTGAACTTAAAGCTGCTACATGATTAACATTACAATAGCCAGCAATAGCTGATTCAAAAGCATCCACATTAGGACCTAATGGCGCTATCCAGTTCTGATCAAAAGCCTCTTGTATGTACTTTTGTTCATCCCCTGACATATGAGGACTTGATATATATAGACGTGTTTTTTTTGATTTCATATACTTAAACTTGATCAAACAATTAAGTTGAAATTACCATAAAGATAGTAAAGCATTGATGATTACAAAATACATGAACTACTTAATCTATCTTAAAATAAGAGCAGCCATGAGAATCTAGTTGGTTTATTTAAAACCAATTATCGTTTGAATAATTAATTTAATGTCAAGACCTAAAGTATGATTATAATAATAATCCAAATTAATTTTAACCTTATCAGGCCAAATTACCTCATCATTAAATTTCTTAGGATCATTAACAGTTGATAAAAGCTCTTCTTCATTAACATATTTTAAAGAGGCCGGACCTGTAATTCCTGGCCGTAATTCCAATATTTTTTTTTCCTCTCCTATTAATTTATCGTAATATTCCGGCATATCCGGACGCGGCCCTACAAGGCTCATATCTCCAATTAATACATTCCATAGCTCCGGCAGTTCATCCAGTTTATACTTACGCAAAATAGAACCCAAAGGTGTAATTCTGTTTTCACCTTTTATGGAGATCGAATTACCGCCATGTCCAACTGTCATGGTCCTGAACTTATAAATAGTAAAAGGCTGACCAAATCGACCTACCCTTTGTTGGCAAAAAAACACAGGCGATCCCATATAGATTTTAATCAAAAGAATAATAACTATATAAATTGGCAAGAGTAATATCAAGCCTATCAATGAAAACAACAGATCACTAATTCTCTTTACAAACATTCCATTTTTCTTAAATATAAATACAAAGACATCAAGTATTCATTAATAAATAATTTAATTATTCTTTTAAATTCCATTTTCATTTGGGTTTCTTCCCATTCAAAAATTGAAATAAATGAAATTACTGCCTTTAAACACACCAAAAATAAATATCACAAGAAGTACAGAAAAATAAGATAGCCATCTTATGATTACATTTTTATTATTGAAGAATAAAAATTTGTTAGGATAAAATTCATCTCTGAATTCTGATATTAATAATATAGCTATGCCCAAAAAAGCGTATAGAAGGACAGTTTTATCAATATAAACCGGACCAAAATGTGTAAACATTTTTATAACTGCCAAAATACCTTCTGACACAGTATGTCTTATACCACCAGTCAGAAACGAAAATGCAAATATTATATAAGTAATAATTATACTTATTAATATATACCACACTTTCTTTGTTAAATTAAAGCGCCGTTCTATCTCAGATTTTCTTTTTTTTGTGATTGCTTCAAGACTTATAAAAAATCCTTGATAAAAGGCCCAAACTAAAAAAGTAAGGCGTGCTCCATGCCACATTCCCATAATAAAGAGTGTCAATGTTATCGTAAATACTACACCTTTCATTTTATATTTCCGCAGCATAAATGACAATGGTGTATACACATAATCTAATATCCACGATATCAACGACATATGCCACCTCCTCCAAAACTCAGAAACTGACATTGCAAAAAACGGACGATTAAAGTTTGGTCGTACTTTTAGTCCCATAACACTTGCCGCTCCAATGGCAATTAATGAGTAGCCGCCAAGGTCACAATAAATTTGCATGGGATATAACAATGTTGCAAGAAATATTGTTCCACCTGAATGTTGATCAATACTTGATATTATAGGATCAATATAAACGGATAACCTGTCTGCAACTACCAGTTTCATAAAATAGCCCCATAATATCATTTGCAATCCCGTTACTACCATTGGGTAATTAAATTCCATCTTTTTCTTAAACTGAGGAAGCATACTAGGCGCGCGTTCTATAGGTCCGGATAGAACCAATGGGAAATATGACAGGAATAAGGTTATTAAACCGAGATTCTTTTCAGCCTCAATTTCTTCATTGTAAACATCAACAATGTATCCAATAGCCATAAATGTATAAAATGAAATTCCGATTGGTAACATCCAGTTGATTTGTGGTAAATGCCATCTTAATCCAGTCAGTTCTAAAAGTGAAAAAATACTTTCGTTGACAAAATTGTAATACTTAAAAAAGAAAAGTGGCAGTAAAACCAACAGTAAACCTATTGTCAAAAGGATCTCTTTTTTTTTATAAGACTTAGATTTGTCAATAAATAGGGCAAAACTATAAGTCACAATTGAGACTCCTAAAAGTAATAGGGTAAAAACAGGTTGAATATTAGTATAAAAGTAAAGGCTTGCCAATAGAACAAATCCCCATCTCAACTTTTGAGGAAGTATAAAATAAATAAATACAACAAGAGGGTAAAAAAGTAGAAAACTTAACGATGTAAAGACCATATAATTTTACAATTACTTATTTTATATTTTAATGAAAGCTATTCTCGTTATAGAGGTTATAAAGAAATTCAGTAAGTTTTTTTGCTCCATATTCATTTAAATGACTATTACCAAGCCAATCTGTGGAATCAAACATCTGAGTACACTGCTTTGCATTATTAAGGTTCAAATAATGTAATTTATTGTCCCCATTATACTCTAATATATGTAATCCAACATCAATATCATTCTGTGTATTCTTATAGCCAGGCATACCAATCAATACAAAGTCAATTTTATTGACATCGCACAGTGAATCCATCTTAAAAAGGAACTTTGCCTTTTCAAAGTCACAGATACTTATACTGGTCTTTGTCTTCTGACTATAATCAGTATGATCTGGGACCGTTTTTTTTGTTCTTAACTGTCCCATTACAATTCTCGCCTCTCTATGATCCTTTGATAATACCTTTTTTACTATTTCAACTGCTAACCATTGGAATTTTATCACAGGAATACTCCTAATACTAAATTTATCCATTAAATCATAACTATACTCGATGGCAGGGTGAAGAGGTGGAGGTGTAAAATTCTTATAATCAACACCAGGAGACAAACCCAACATTACACATTTTGTAGTATTAGTCTTCAAATAATTTGATAATTGAATATAACTTGCTTCAATATTTGCACCTCCTAAAGCGAAATTATAAGCGCTTACTCCATTTTTTGTGAAAAATTCTGAATCAATGCCATCAAATGAAACACTATTACCTAAAAAAATACAATCGAATTTTTGGTTTTTCATTTTTGAAATCATCAATGCTTTTGACAATTCAAAATCGTACCTTTTTAAGTACCACATGTATGTATAATTAAATAATACAAAGACTGATACAAAAAATAGTATTTTTAAGCTTAATCTTTTCATTAATCAAAATAGGTTTAATGTATAATAGACACTAATAAAAGATTCATAATTTTGAAATTATTATATCTACCATTTCACCAACATTATGCATTTTATTTAGCTCTTTAAGTCTAAATTTAATAGAAAATGTCTCTTCAACTTCAGTTATCAATAACATGTGAGAAAGAGAATCCCAATTTTCGACATCGTTTGCTGTCAGTTCATCTGAAATTTCAAGGGAATCATTACTTAATACCTTTCGGAAAATTCCGGTTAACTTTTCATAAACATCTGATCTATCCATAATACAATTTATTTAAATATTTCTTTTTAATTGAAATTTAATTTTTGATGGCAGATAATTTAACACATCATCATTTTCTGCCTCTACTTTCTTCACAATCTCAAACCCAACCCTTTCATTGGCTTTTATCGCAGGTATATTGCAACCAAATACTTGGGTATAGACTTCAGATATTTCTGGATTATTAATCTTCACTCGCCTTATTATTTCCTCTGTTAACATACCCAAAATTCCTTTATTACGATAGTTATCTATAACATAACCAGCTCCCTTCTGAAGACTTCCAGTTACATAATCAATACGAACCTGCTTTAATAAATTATTAACTCTTGCCGCATTTTTAATTGACTCTTGGGGTAATACAAATCCAAGCAAATTACCCTTTATTTCAATGGAAGAAACTCCTCCAGCACCTTCCACCCATGCGCTTAAAGCTGCTATGACGACACCATTATCTTCAGCAACAAGAAAACTTGAAACGGATAATTCACACCCATCAATTTCTTCTTCAAGCATTTGAGTTATATACTTTTTAGCCTCAACTTCCGTAATACCAAATACAGAAGAATAAGATAAAATATCTGTACCACCCTTTTCCGCCTCAATAATAGTATTAACTAAAAACGGAATATCTTCAATGCTGGCACTTCTTAATACATATTCACTCATTTTTCAAAATTTTTAGTAATTCCAAACGATCTGTTTTTCCATTGGTATTAATTGGAAAGCTTTCAACAAGCAGAAATTTGGTCGGTATCATGTAAGATGGTAATTTTGATTTCAAATATTGTCTTACAACATCTTCATCTAACTTATTATCTTCAATAAACATAGCAATTTCATGATTCCCAGAATGACTTTCGTAAACAACAGCCACTGCATTTTTACCATTAACTGCATTTCTGGTATGATACTCAATTTCGCCCAGTTCTATTCTGTACCCCTGGATCTTTACCTGATAATCCAATCTTCCACTCAACATTAAATCCCCATCATCGTCTATATAACAACCATCACCCGTTTTATAAAATCTTATTTGTTTATTATTTTGTTCTATTAGAATGAAAGAAGAGTCATTTTTCACCTGGTTTTTCCAGTATCCGGCTGTTACCTGATCTCCTGCAATACACAGTTCTCCACTCATATTATTGGATAATATTTCACCCGAATCATTACAAATAATGGCTTGAATGCCAACCATTGGTTTACCTATACAAAACATGCCATTTAATTCTTTATTGAAACCCTTTCTCTTGAATTCATTAAATGTACAATAAATGGTAGCTTCGGTAGGCCCATACAAGTCAAATATTTTAGCATTTGGAATACACTCCGACCACTCTTCAATCAGGTTTAATGGAGCCGCTTCTGCAGTAAGAATATTATAACGTAAATGAGGCAAATCGATTTCATCAAAATAAGGTCTTAAAAACCGAACCATTGAAGGAGCCATCGCTCCAAATGTAAGTTTATGATCTTCTAAAAGTTCGGATGCATAACTATATTTAATACGATCATGAGGAATTGTATAGGTACAGGCTCCTTTGGTTAATGGCACAAGAAAAGATTGCACTGAAACGTCAAAAGTTAGATCAAAGCATTGTAAACATCTGTCTTTTTCATCAATCTTAAAACCTATTTGCCAAAAAGCCTCCATAAAAGCTCCAACATTTTTTCTCGTTATTGTGACTCCTTTGGGTTGCCCTGTACTACCTGACGTAAAAAGAATATATGCCAATTGATTACTATCATATGAACATAATTCCAATTCATAATCATTAAATAATAAATTCTTACTTAAAACGGTTTTTACATCATTCAAAAAAGAAGTGCTTGATGAATCTAAAACTAATTCAATATTAGCTTGTTTTACAATATCCATACCCCTTTCTTTGGGGTGCCCGGGATGTATCGGTACATAAGCTAGACCTTCCAACCAAATAGCAATTATCGATGCATAAGTTTCCAAGTCGTCATTAGCTATTAATCCTACGTTACTACTAATGTCATTCCTTTTCTTAAGGTATTCCCTTATTTTTGAAATACATTGAGCAAAATCTTGATAGGTATAATATTGCTCATCTATAAAAAAAGCATTTTTAGTAGGGAAAAATGCTATTGCATGCAGAATTGGTTCTAAAACCTGTACTTCAAATTTATTTAACGGATGTGAATGGGTCATATTATTTTAATAAATCTTTGTAAAATATATGTTTGCTATTTGAAGGAAGTAATTGCTTAATCCTTTCATCTGCGGAAGTATAAACTTTCTTTGTCTCAAACTTCATTAATTTAAAGTTGAGTATAGAAGGTTTATTATTCGAAAAAACCTGACAATATACTCCTTTAGCTTCCGGATGCAATCTTATTTGCTCCAGAAATAATCTAACCAGAAGTAATCTCCCCTGATGTTCAGGAACTACATAAGCCGGACCAAGCCAAAACTCACCCGGTTTGTAATCTGTAGACAAAGCAGAACAAATATGATTGAGTTTATTTGCTTTAATCAAAGCTTCTCTTGGCAATAAAAAACCCAATAAGTTTCCCTTAATAGTAACCGAAGAATGACCATTAAGACCTTCAATCCAGGCATTCAATGCTGCAACGGGTTTCTTTTTGTATTCCGCTACTATAAAACCTGATAAGGATAAATCACAATCTTCTACATCTTCTTCCAAAGCGCTCTTCAAAAGTTCTCTTACTTCTTTTTCCGACAATCCAAATAAAGATGAATAAGGTAATACTTCAGTACCTGATTTTTCCGCTTCAATAATAGTTTCTACAATAAATTGCAAATCGCTTTTATTTGCCCTTCTAAAAACATATTCATCCATATATATTGCTATTATTTCTCATTTTATTTCAACAATTCAATAATATATTCAGCAAGATTTTTTATACTACTAAAAGGATTAATTTCTTGCTTAAATGAATGCTCACTAACCAGATCAATATTTTCTTTAAAATGTTCCGTAATCTTACTTTCTATTAGTATTAGAAGTGTTACCAAACCCAACGAACCAATACCACTTTCTTTTCCATATAGAATTGTATCAGGACTTTTTACCAAATGTTCCGAATAATCTACTGATTGATTAAAATCTTCTATTGCCAGATATATCTGCGTATAAACAGTATTTATCATCACTTTATTCATATAGTTTTTTCAATGCTAAGCGATCTACTTTACCATTTGAATTTAAAGGTAGCAACTCAAGCATTTTATATTTGGAGGGAATCATATAGGGAGGTAATTTTTTTCTTAAAAATTGGTCCAATTTTATGTAATCAAATATAACGTTTTCAAGTAATAATGCAATCTGCATTAATCCGGATTTATTTCTAAAAGTAATTGCAACAGCATTAGCTCCATTTAGAAAAACTCGTGCATGGGCTTCAATTTCACCTAATTCTATTCTATAACCCTGCACCTTTACCTGATGATCCAACCTGCCAGCCAACATAATATCCCCTTCTTCATCTATAAAACAATTATCTCCTGTTCTATAAAACCTATATTCCTCACCATCAATTATTTTATAAACAAAACTAGATTTATTCTTTTCTATATTATTCCAATACCCCTGGGTCACTGTCTCACCTGAAATACATAGCTCTCCCATTCCATTAACAGATTGTATACAATCATCTTCATCTATTACAACAATTCTTATACTCTTAAACGGTTTACCAATTGTCATCATTCCATTTAATTCCTTATTTAATGCATTTCGATAAAATTCTGAATAAGTACAATAAATAGTTGCTTCTGTTGGTCCATATAAATTTAGAATCCGGGCATTGGGGATACAGTGCTTCCATTCATCAATCAACTGAACAGCTGAAGCTTCTGCACACAAAATATTCGTCTTCAAATAAGGAAGTTCAATCTCATCGAAATAGGATCTAAGGTACCATATCATTGATGGTGGAATAGCCGCAAATGTAATTTTATGAACCTCCATTAATTCAATGGCAACTACTGGTTTAATACTCTCATGGGAAACAGTGTAGATACATGCTCCTTTTAACAATGGTATTAAGTATGACTGAATCGAAATATCAAAGGTCAGATCAAAATACTGTAAACAACGGTCTTCTTTGGATAATTCAATACCTAGATGATTAAAAGAATGAACAAAACTGGCCAAATTAAGTCTGCTAATTGGCACCCCTTTGGGTTTACCTGTACTACCGGAGGTATATAGAATATAGGCCAATTGATCATCATTCACTTTTTTATGTTCCAGATTAAATTCTCGAAAAGTTAACTCTTTACTTTTTATAAGTTTAACTTCTTCAATTTCAATATTCCCGGAAGAATCAATTATTAGATCAAGCTTAGCATCATTGATTATTTCCTTTTTCCTGTCATCAGGATAGCAAGGATGAAGTGGCACATAAGCTAAGCCTTCTAACCAAATAGCTACAATAGCAGCATAGGTTTCCAGATCATTATTAGCTATCAATCCTATATTTTTGCTGGAAAAATCCTCTTTCTGAAGCTGAGTCCGGATTTTTGAAATAGTCTTGGAAAATTCAAGATAGGTATAATTTAAATTACAAATGTGAAAAGCATTAGAATCCTTGTATCTCTCAAAAATACAGATCAAGTTAGATAAAATAAATTGACCAAACATTAATTATTAATTTACTTTCTACTAAATCCTTTTTTGATTATTTAACAAACTCAATCAACAAATAATCCCCGGGTAATTCTTTAACTATCTTCATGTTAGAATTTTTTCTATGAGCATTTATCACTAATTGATTATTTTTTGAAATAGTAGATAAACATTTAAAATTCAACTCCCAGGCAATATTATACATTATCCGGTTCATTAAACCTCCAATTCCACGTCCCCTATAATCAAAATCAATCACCCTGCCTACAAAACATTTTTTATTGGCAAAAAATCTTAGAAAAAAATAACCGACCAACCTCTCTTCTTCAAATACTCCCATCATCAAAAAGGCTTTTTTCTTAAGTTGCCTTTTTATAGATATTAAATCAAATCCATGAGGATTGAAATAACGCATATCCTCTTTCTTCTGATGGTTTAGCAACATGGTTATTGCTTCGGCGTCTCCGGCATTCAGTATTCTGAATTCATAATTGGGCTTAAGTTCTTCAGAAAAGACTTTATGTATTGTTTTTTTTAAGCTATTATGATGAAGGATATAAAAAACAAGTCCATTTATCCACTCAATAATGTGCCAGATAAATACCAGACGGTGTTTAATAAATAGCAAAAGTTTTTCCATTACATGTACTTTAGCAACTTATCCTTTAACCCCTTTTTAACAGGCAACTGCCATAATAACTTACACCAGTTATGATTACCCTCAATTAATTCAGGTCCATACTCACTAATGGCAATATCCCAACCTATGGATTGATTGGAAGAATTGGAAAGTGCAGCTTTTGTAACAAGTTCTATTGTTTCTGACCAAAATGGTATTTTAAAGCCTTCAATTGACTCATTAGAAACAGGATGGATTGAAACATCCTCTTTTGTAATATCGCTATAAACGCCAGGTCCTGATACCGATCCATTGATAACATCAATAGGTGCTGCCAAATTACCAGCTGCCATATTATCGACTTCAGAATTAACCGTAATTCTTAAACGTGCTCCAAGTATATCAACTTCCCCATTGTTAAGCTGAGTAAAAATTCTAATGGTATTTAATCCCGAATCAGACAATTGCATTAACATTGGATGCTGAATAACATACTCTTCTATCAAATCAAATTTGTTTTGCATCATAAAATGAAGTAAAGAATCAGCATTATAATCATCACACTTTATGACCTTGACTTCTGCTCCAACCTGTCCCAATGATCCTTTAAGTACTAATTTCCCCGATTTATTATTAAATATTTGGTTCAACTTTTCCTTATCATTAAATGCCTGCCTATATGTTAATACTTTGCGTCTGACGTATGATGAATATTTACCTAAGAATTGAATCTTATCCTCCAAAACTTTTCTGTTATTTTTAGGATTCATCTTTAATTGAAATTCATACATAAATCCTGTACCCACCCATTTTTTTCTTTCATTTGTATCAATTTCAAAAAAACGGAAATAAAAATAATCCTTTAATGATATGTTGTATTTATAAACACAAACGATCATATCAACCAATAATGCACTTTTAGTCCTACCTGTAAGTTTTTTTGCATAATTCAGAAATTTTCTAATTAATCCGAAATCTTCATTTTTCAGATAATAAAACAGATAGATGGTTCTGTTAACGAATTTCATCATAATAATTCATTAATTGTTTAGGTATGCAGATAAATATCTGCCGGCATTTGCTTTTGAAAAAAACTTTGAAGCCTTATAAGAATTATCACACAATGTTTTTAATTCATCAGGATTATCAAATAAGTTTAAAATAAAATCTGACATACCACTATAATTATCTTTCTCAAAAGTGGTACCAATTTTATAGTCGGCTATTTTCTTCGCTAAAGCAGAGTTTATAGAAGCAATGGCCATTACAGGTACTCCTGCTGCCATTAAATTATAGGTTTTACTGGGTACACTAACGTCAGCTGTTTTATCGTCCAGTGTTACAATAGCCAAATCAGCAGCACATAAAGATTCGTACAATTCTTCGTCTGGCCTGAATGGGAGTAATAAACAATTTTTTAATTTTTTGGACTTTATCATATCAGCAATGATCTCTGTACGAATACCTCTTCCGATTATTTGAAAAACAATACTATCATTTTCCTTAAAATATTCCGCCAATTCAATAATGGCTTCAACATTATGTGTAGCTCCTATATTTCCCGAATATTGAATAATAAATTTATCCTGCAAACCTTCTCTGATTAATAGTTTATTTTCAGCTTTAGCTATTGGATAATATTCAGAAAAAGCAGACCAATTGGAAATCACTTCAATTTTAATCTTCGGGGCATAATATAAAAGTCCCTCTTTCATATGATCGCTTAAGGTATATACTTTGTGAGCCTTTGGAAGTATTTTAATATTTCTTTTGATCCACCATTTATATATCAGACTTCTTTCATCTAACCCATTAATTTTTAATGCTTCCGGATAAAGGTCATAAATAATTATTGAAAAAGGCAATCGTCTGGTAATTGGAAGCAAATAGGCAGTTGGGGGGATTGTGAAAAATACCTTTTCATAGTCTCTATATTTAAAGAGCAATAAAAAATAAATCTGCACTGTACCCCATAACCAAGATAATACTTTGTTAATATGACTGCCCCTGTTATATTTTACAATTTTGGATACCTCAACATCTGACTCAAGCGTATCATCCTGTACCCGAATACTTCCGGTAATTAATGCCACCATATCAAATTCTTTGGCAAAAGCATTAATTATGTCGATGGTCAGATAACCGGTAGCCTGATTGATAAATACTATTTTGCGCATGCTAATTCCTTCTCATAATATCCAAAGCGTCACCCGACGATAGAAACTCAACATCAGGCCACCTCTTAACTATTGTATCAAGTAATTTCTTCAATTCATTTAATCCTATCTCCCTGTTATCCGGATTAATACTTCCTGTAAAATTAGCTCGATGAGTACTTATATTTGCCGGTTTACCCCATCGAAATGCGGCCTCGATCTGACTCAGAGTAAATTCTACCCCCATGTATTCCGGATCAGTTGGCTCAAATGCACAGTTCCGGGTATAATAAATCAAACCCTCCGGGCCACGTTGACCTGTTGTAAAAGGTCTGAATTTAATTTCCCCATTGGTTGCAGGATATGGCATTTTTCGTGTTACATACAAGTACCTTATTCCATTACTGGCCACCTCATGATCTAAATCAGGATGAAACAAACCATTAGATGGTGTAAAAACTCGAGGCAAATATCCAAATGTCTTCTCAAACAATTCAACACTTTCCCTGATAGAATTTATTAAAAAGGGCTTCTGCTCATCGTTATCAAAATAAAACTCAGGTCTGAATTCTTTCAATATATCCGGAAGATCATTAATACCTAAGGCAACAAAACCGTGGTTAAATGCTTTCAATAATTCCGGATGGCCTGATTTTAAATGTTTCATCCAGTGCTGAACCGAAATGTGCTCTTTACCATGCAACTCAGGTACAAAAATTCCCTCTTTAATCCCTTCCTCCCATTTATCAAACACCTTTTGTCCAGGATAATACCTATCCAGTGTTGTCGTAAAATCCTCAAAATAATAGGTATCAAATCCTGACTTTTTAATTTTTTCAAAATCAGGATTGGCCATATTGGTCATCGCAGTTATCACCGGATGATTACCATTTTTAGCTTTAACTGATTTTAAAACTGTGAATAGCTGATCAAAATCCTCTTTATTGGCTAAAGAATCATACCGATTAAAACGGCTTGTATTAACAGGTAGTCCATTATTATTCAATTCATCGAAAACGGCATTGGAAGGCATTCTTATTCCTCCCCAATCATCACATTCGATGATAATTAGTTTTCTATTCGTTCTCCAGCCCGGTATGTTTTTCAGATTATTAACCAGGTACCGCCTTAATTTCTTAATCATCAATGGTTTATAATTGATTATAAATATCAATACTAATGACTACTAAATACATCTATCAATTGATCTATGGATTCTTTAATCCGTTCATTATAATCACCATAAACAACCTTTTTCTTACCTGTTTCGGGATAATGCTTTAAGATATCAACCAACTCACTAACATCATGTGGATTAAAATAAATTCCTTTATCCATTAATTGTTCTTTATTAACATTCAGTGAAGCAGCAATAACAGGTACATGCAATGAAATGGCATCTTCAATAACCGTGCTCCAGCCTTCGAATAAACTTGGTTGAATAACAGCCTGGCTGTATTGCATTAACTGAAGCTGGTCCATACGTGGGATAACCTGTAACATACTTATAGAATCCTGAAGTTGATGCTCTTCGATCAATTGATGAATTTCTGCAATATAGGGTGAATTTTTAGCCTGTGGGAACCGACCAGTGAATACAATATGCTTCTTAATTCCCTGATCATTAAGCTGAGCAAGAGCCTTTAATACAACCTGATGGTTTTTATGCTTGTGAAACTGATTAGATACCATAAAATAATCATCAGGTATATTATATTTCGCTTTTAACTCATCCAAAGGTTTTGAAGTATTCCCATTATTTACCGATACAAAATGATAGATGTGAAAATTAAGCTTTTGCCTGATCTTATAAAACTTATAGAAATCGTCTTTAACAGCCTCACTCGAAACAATAAGGTGCTGAGCATTCTTCAACATAAAAAATAATCTGACAGCCCTGTGAATTAAGGTTTGACGGGTAAAAAACTCAGGATAATATTTATGCTGTAAATCAGCATACCAAGCAATTACTTTTGCTTTAGTCCTGTTTTTAACAGGAAAATTCCGATTGGGGTAAACAACATCCAATGCATATGTATCGATGAAATTATCAATAAAAACATTTTTCCTTTTCAACCATGACATTGTAAATCCCTTAATTATAGGAGTTGATTTTTTTTCTATATACTGAATATAGGGGTAATTTATTTCAGTAAGATATTTTTTAAGTTCCGGGGTATAAAAAAAATAGATTTCCGGTTTACGAGCTTCCTCCAGAAAATTTAAAGTATTAACCAGGTTAATAATGTAGGTTATTCCACCCATCCAGGTCGACTGGAAATCAAAAAGAACACCAACTTTAAGTCTGTTTTGTTTTGTCACGTGATTCAAATATTTTATTCTTCAGATAATGATGTTATCCATTGATAATAATCTTTTAATCCCGTTAGAAGATCTTTACTTTGTTTATAACCCAATTCTTCTAACTTTCCAATATCTGCTCTCCAATTCAAGGGATCGCCTTTCCTGACTTCACCCGAAAACTTATAATCAATTGCCCGGTCAAAACAGGACAAGAATGTTGATATGGCATTCTTAATGCTTACTTCTTCTCCATTAGCCACATTAATAATATCAGCTTTAAATTGACTGTTTAAAGCAATTAATTCTATGGCTCTCGACAGATCATTTACATGTATAAAGTCCCGTGATTCATCTCCTGTTCCAAAAAACTGTATGGTCCCGTTTTGTAAGGTCTTCTTATAGGTGTCCCAAAATAACTGTTTTTTTAAACCTGCACCGTAGACTGAAAAAATACGTAAGGAACAGGTATTTAACCCAAAAAAACGATAAAACTCCTCACATATCTGTTCCGCCTGATATTTATGAAAACCATAAGGAGAAAGCGGTTGAACACTGGCCTTTTCACTAACAGGCAAATACTGAGGATTACCATAAACAGCTGCACTTCCCAGGTTAATAAACTTACATTCGGGCTGATATCGTTGTATGGCAGAAAGTATCTTAAATACATTTACCGTATTTAAATAATAATCGCGCATTGGATTATTAATGGAGTCCGGCACACTGGCTGCCCCAGAACAATTAACACACAAATCATAATTTTCGAAATGAAACACATTTTGAAAATCTGAATTGGAGGCATCAATCAAAAAGTATTTACCTGACGCTGCATAGTCTACAACCACATCAGCTCCCCATACTTCATGCCCTTGTTGGGTTAAATACTTAATTAAATGCTGACCAATAAATCCTTTGGCGCCTATTACAATTACCTTCATTAAATTGATTTTCTTTATATCCGGAAATTAAATTTCAAATTTAGTGCTCTGCTGTATGCAATATGTATAACAATCTATTTTTAATTCGAAATAAATTGATAAAATTGCTCACAAATATACTCCTTCGAGAAAGCTTTTATTTTTTCCCTTCCTTTTTGCCCCATTTGTTCCCTCAATATGTGACTATTCATTAATTGTTCAAGCTTGGCTGCAAAGAGTTCATCGTCAAAAAGGGGAATTAAATATCCATTGTCACCATCCTCAATCATATCAGATGGACCGGCATTACAATCGTATGAAATAACTGGTAAACCTGCTGACATGGCCTCACCAATAACATTTGGAAATCCTTCGGAACTTGATGTAAATGCAAAAATTGAACTTCTGCAATATAATTCGTCTATATTGCTTTGTTTGCCTGTAAAAATTACCTTATCCTCAATATGTAAATCAACGGCTAATTGTTTTAGACGGTCCATATTGTTCTGTTTAAGATGATCGTAACCAACTAACATTAATTTCCAGTCCGGCCTGTTAATATTGGCAAATATTTTAATCAGCCGATCCTGATGCTTGCTCTTTATTAATCGGCCTACCATTATAACCATTTTTTCTCTCTTTACCGATGCTGATTCATAATCGATAGTTCTAATTGGATTTCCAATTATAGATATATTTTTATGGCTTTTATCTTTTAGAAAAATTGCCTTTGCTTTTTGGGTTTGTAAAATAATACCCGTTGCTGTTGGGTACAGCCATTTCCTTAAATAATCATGCAAATTGCCCAGACTTTTATCCGGCTGGCTTCTGTCAGATACAAAACGCTTATACTCCAATCCTAATGTGGATAACAGGAAAAAGTTGTTCCAGTATTCTCCAAAACTTAATATTGAGTCAGGTTGTAAATTTTTTATCTGTCTTCTTAAATAAGACATTGTTCTAATTAATGACAATGTACGAATCCTATTATTAAAACTGAAGGATGGCTTATGAATAATCATATTATCCGGAACTGAATAAAAGATATCTCTTTTAATTCCATATAAAATTAAATGTAACTCCACATCTGATCGTTTAGAGAAACAGTGCGCCAATTCAGACATTACACGTTCCATTCCTCCTGCCTGCAATGAATGAATAACTAAACAAATCTTCATCAGTAGTAATTTTATTTGAGCGCCTTAAGCCAAACTTCCCTATGGGAAATAATTTTCATTTTTTTTCTGATTCTAATTTTTGAATCAAATGATCAACCATCCAACCATAAGGATTAAATGCACCCTCATACCAATTTAATTCTCTGTCCCAATAACCAACACAATCATCATAGCCATGGATAGCAAATCCATAACTAATTTCTACCATTAGCGGTCGTCCATCTTTATATACAAAATCATAAGCCATACACTGATCCTCCATATCTTCAGATATTTTTAAAGCCAACTTGATAGTTTCAATATCAAAATGGTCTTTTTCATAAAGGATGGTACCACTACCTGAAGCCCTGAAGTCATTTTCTCTCACCATGCGTTTAATGGCAAATGCTTTATCTTTAATAACTACCACTCTTATATCATAAGTATTTTCAGGAATAAATTCCTGAAAATACACATAACCTTTTTCTCGTCCTGTAACACGTGCATATTTAGTAGTATAAAACAATCTGATTACACCTTTAGTAACATCCCAAATAGAGGCTTTTCCTTTTTTATATTTTCTAAGCCGCTCTTTAAGGTTTCTCCATCCATCATATTGTTTATAGCCTTTACCGAAGGCTCTTTTTATAAAACGGCGGGCTTCATTTACTGAATGTACCAACCTCACATTATCTGATCCGGCCCCATTGCGCAATTTAAATACTTTAGGGAAAGTTGTAGTTTGAGCCCATTCAATGGCTTCTTGTTCTGTATAGAATACATAAGCCCGGGCCAATGGTGCATTAATGGCTTCCAACAAGTATTTTTGCCCCACTTTATCGTCAAAATGCCAGGCTGTATTGAAATCGGGAAATACTTTTTTCCCGGCCATTTGTAAGGAAAACAAGAGTTGTTTGGCAAATTTACTTTCTTTGGCCCCTTTATGATTAAAATGCCACATCAGGGCATCACAATCTTCTAATTGGCTGATGATATCATCGCCATAACAATTAACCAGTTTATAAGGAATATTTTTTTCCTTACAATAAGCCAGCCACCTTTCACTAAAGGTGCCCTTAGTATGATGTATTCCTATTTTCATGATCAAAATATTTTACAGCCCATGTTTCAAAAGCAACAACTACCCATAGAGCCTCCAACTCATCATATCGAAGTTGATTAATATTTGAAATCCACTTATTTATCAGTTCGTAATTAAATAATCCACGATTTTTAATGCCTGATTTAATCTGATCATTTAAATATTGATTAAACCGTTTATCCATAAAAAACTCACGAACGGGGATGCCAAAACCCATTTTATCACGGAAAGCGAAGCCATTGCCAAATACATCTTCACCCATCTTCTTCAATAGGTATTTTTGAGTATTTTTTATTGATCCCCCGGCTTTAATAAGCAATTGGTCTTCCGGTATAGTAAATGAATGTTCTACCAGATCATTATCCAAAAAGGGCACCCGGTTTTCTATAGAGTGAGCCATAGACATTTTATCCTGACGAATCAACAAATCAGGCAAATAAGTCTTTATTTCATATTTAACCTGCTTATCAAAGACAGAACCGTTTAATTGATGATATAACGCTCTTCGATCTGTAACAGCATTCGTAAAATTAAAATCTTTGAATACAGAGGTTGCTAAAGTAGGATTCATAAAAGAAGTGGGTAATATGGCCCTCATATCCTGATTAAAATAGTTAAGGAAACCACTTAATTGCCTGCGGTATTTTTTTACCTCACTGAATAATTTTCTGGTTCGAAATGGAAAACTTATATCGTAAAACCGGGAATAACCGCCGAAAACTTCATCTGCACCTTCACCACTTAATAATACGGTAACATATTCTTTTGCCCGCTGTGATAGCTTATAAATACCAATTGTATTGGGATGATTTAAAGGTCCCTCCAAATGCCATGTGGCATTTACAAAATGATCAAAATAGTAATCTCCTTCAAGCAAAAATTTATGAGAAGTAATCCCCAGCTGATCTCTGACTATATCAATGTACTTTTCCTCCGAAAAACGCTGGTCATCAAATACAATGGATACAGATTCAAAATGTCCCTTATTGGCATTTCTATTGGCTAGCCAGGTAACCAAAGAGGAATCAATTCCGCCTGATAACTGACACCCCAGTTTAACATCACTCATTAACTGGCTCTGAACACTATCCTCCAAACACTTCTCTAATTGGCTCTTTGTTTGCCCTATCGCCTGTTTAGTTGTGTTCTCACGATGGTAATCATTAATTTCAAAGAACTGTTTTAATCCCAATCCTTTCGACCTGCTATAGATCAGGTAATGGCCAGGCTTCAAAGATTCAATATGCTTATAGAGGGTACCGTTAAGGTTATTACGGAATAACAGGTATTCGTCAAGTTTTTGATTATTTAACTCAAATGAAAACTCCTCAAGATGCTTAAAACTTTTCAGTTCCGACGAAAAAGCCAATGTATTATTTGTATTTATAAAATACATGGGCTTAATTCCAAAACGGTCTCGGGCAATGTATAATTCCTTTCTTGAAAGGTCAGCAATAACAATGGCAAACATACCATTGAGCCGATTTAGCATTCCCTCCAATCCATACTTCAGATATAAGGCCAATATCACCTCCGTATCTGTTGAACTTTTAAACCGGTAACCCCATGCTTCAAGTTCTGTCTTGTATGAAAATGCATTATATATTTCGCCGTTAAATGCAAGAATTACTTTATTATCAGGGCTCACCATTGGCTGATGACCATTAGCTGATAAATCCAATATACTTAAGCGATTAAATCCTAAAACGCCTTCAAAAGCACTGTCTATCCCTGACACCTGATCAATCCCCAACTCAAGAGATTCACCCCGGTTCAGACTAAAAGCCCTGATACCGGAGTCATCAGGTCCACGATGCTTTTGAATCTTAAGCATTGGAAGTATATTTCCCGTATCCTTAATGGGTTTCTGATCAGTATGTATATATCCTGCTATTCCACACATAGGTAGTTTTTAGTGGTTAATTGTTAGTTGATAGTGGATGGTTAATCCTTGAATGTTTTAAGTGGTGAGTTTTAAGTGGTAATAATCCTAACTTAAAACTCTTAACTCAACACTCATCTTTCATTACGCTTTATGCTAATTCCTCTACGCTTTTTTCTTTAATCTCTCCACTCATCTCTCTTGACTCAACTCCTTAAACTTTTTTCTCAACACTTTACTCTCCACACCGTTGCTCTCATTCTAGGAGTTTATTGTTTTTCATAAGGTTTTAGCATCCTAAGTAACACGTCACGATGGGATTCACATCGGATGATATTTAATAATAATAATCGTTTTCTTTTGGACATAAGATTGGGAAATAATCCACGTTTTCGTAATGCTGTAATATATTTTCCAAACCAAGGTTCAATAAATGCATCATACATGGGATTAACTCCATCACAGTACTTTTGAAAGGCTAATTCCAACTGTTCATCATCACCTATAATAGTATTTAATCGTTCCATTTCTTCCATAAAGTTATTTTCTTCATCAGCATTCAAATGAAAAACACCCGGTTGTTTGTTACTTTGTTTTAAGGGAATGATCCTATAATGTAGCTGGTCATCAATCGAAAACTTAACCACGTACCCCTTATTCCATGGACTGTTGGTTTTACCCGGCCAATCATAAATAAAATTACCCAAGCCATAAAAAACAGGCTTACCATTATAAACCTCATATCCTGAAAAAGCATGGGTATGGTGAGCAATCACAGCATCTGCGCCCCTATCTACTAAGAAACGATATAATTTCTTTGTTCTTGGAGAAGGTAATTCATAGAATTCATTCCCTGCATGAACAATTACAAATACATAATCATGTTCAGACCGGACTCGATCAATAGAATAAGATGCTTCAATAATATCCAAAGGATTAGCAAAAAAGCCATTATCAGGAGTGGATATAAACTCATCATCAGCAAAACATAGGATGGCGATCTTTTTACCGTTGATCTCTATAGTATAAGGTTGTGCAGCCTCACCATCATTTTTACCAATCCCAATTGTTTCAATTTGACTATTTCGGCATAAATCGATAGTATCCGAAGCACCTTTACTTCCGTAATCCATAATATGATTGTTAGCCATAGCTGCAACATTAACTCCTGCATATTTCAGTATATTAATGCAATCAGGATGAGCTTTCTGATAAGGTCCTGTCTTTGGTCGACCATGATTGTGCTCTGTTAAGGGACATTCCAGATCAACAATATTCAGGTCATTCCCTTGAAATACATCCATAAAATCATTGAAAATAGATGCATAGTCACCTTTTAGGGCTAACTCTTCTATCCTGTTTATGGGACAAATGTCACCGGTAAACAGGATATTTATGGGGTCGGTTTTCACTTTATAATTTCAGTTTAATTAATAACTAATCAGTTTTGAGTTAGAAGTGTTAAGTGTTAAGCTATGAAAATTCATTTTATTTATATACTTCGATTCTTAAAAAAAATAACTTCAAACTCACCACTTCATTCTCACCTCTCTTTTCTTACTTCTTTTCGTTTTACGCTTTACGCTCAACTCTCAATGCTTTACCCTACTATTTACTTATTGCTTTAAACTCGGACACCATTTTTCCGGACAATTAATCATTGAGATAAGTATTTTGCGTACTTCAAGGTAATTACTTACTATTTTTTCATGAGTCTCTTTGTTTATATACTGACAGTCTTTTGCATAGTCCAACCAGACTTCAGTTTCATGCTCTTCTCCAAGACAATCTGAAAGTTTATTTATAAATACTTTTTCATATCTTCTCTTTGCCCAAGCTTCAGTAAGATTCGCAGTTATTGACCTGGAAGATCTGCGAATCTGATCAGTTAATGAATACTTTTCTTCATATGGAAAACTCTTTGATATTTCAAAGATATCCATTGCGAGATTATAAGCTTTTTGATAAACAATTAAATCTTTAAAACTATCAATCTTTCCCACTTCCTGTATCTTTTATAAAGCCCAACCGAGGATATATTACTGCTTTCTTTACATTAACATCTCACTGCTTTACGCTTTACGCTCATCTCTCACCTCTCATTACTTACTTCTCAAAGCTTTACACTATACGCTCTCCTCTCATCGCTCCCCCCCAGCTATCAAGTCCCCCAGCTGATCTGAACTCATAAACCTTACATCAGGCCATTTTTTCAAGATGTTTTTTAACAGTTCATCCAGCAATTCCAGATTCCGTGTTCTGTTGTTTTCAACCAACGATCCCATAAAATTAATACGATGTGAACTAATAATAGCTGGCTTTTTCCATTTGAATGCCAGATCAACCCTACTTAAACACTCACCAACTGGATCACTACTATTATTTAAAGAAGGCTCGAAAAATGCATTCCGTATTAAATAATATTGACCATATTGGTTTTGACTTCCCATAAAATGATATTTCCGTTTATAGTTGCCAAATGTTCCGGTTGGAACAGACTGAATAAATAATCCCTGAAGATATTTAACCCCATTTTTCGCCAATGTTTCTTCAATATGACTATCCCAGGCATAACATGGAGGTATAAAGGATTTGGATGGGTAGCCAAACAGATCCTGAAACATCTTAAGCCCCTCCTCCAGACTTTGATTCATAATCTTAAGATCTTCAGGTGAATTATAATCCAGAACCTCCATAAAGTTGTAATCACCAATACCGGAAAAAGTTGTTTTATGCTTAAACGTGTACATGATTTCAGGTGTTTTTTTCTGCAAGGCCTCCAGCCACCTGACTATATTCACATGTTCACGCCCATGAAACTGGGGATGATACACTCCTTCATTATAACCTTGCATCCAAAGTTCTTTAACCTGATCTCTGCTCTTATAACGATTTAGGGTATCAGTTACTGTCTCATAATAATACTCTTTAAAATCCGAAGCCTCAATTTTTTCAAAATCAGGATTGCCAACAATCGTATTAGCTGTAATAACAGGATGTTGTCCCGAATGATCTTTATACCGTTTTAAGACCTCAAATAAGGCCTCTAAATCTTTATTACTCTCCAGAGTATCCAGACGATTATAGTCCGATTCAGCTATTTTATAACCATTATTTAAAAGATCATTATAAACTTTCTGATCAGGCATTCGAATACTTCCCCAGTCATCACTTTCAAGTACAAGAATAGGATCCTTGGATCGAAATCCGGGGATATTCACCATTCTCTGGGTAATTGCTGTTTTTATTTTAGATAATTTCATTTAGCCACATTTTAATAATATTTAAAATCAATTCGACTAATGTATTGAGGCTAATCATGTCTATTAATTAAACATAAGCTCTGCCAAAGAAAGTTCCCGGACCAGAGCACTTAAACCAAAGCCAGGATAAAAAATCCATGCATTAATACTTTCTGATCCCATTCGAAATTGAATGGCACAAAACAGCAATATTGGAAAGATTCCTATAAGCTTTATAATATGTAAAGGTTGATTTTTAATCTTGACACTATATAGAAATACATAAGTTGTGGCTAGAAGATAAAATAATATTTGAAAACGCCCTCCAAAACTGGGAATGATTTGTCCAAAATTAATAAAGGCTAAAAACAATAATAAAAAACTATATAAGTTCTTTTCATAACTTTCCTGCATTATCTTTCTATCCTTTAGTTGAATATAAATAATACTAAACAATAAAAAATACAATGCTAAATTTTCAAATAAACCCATAAACCAGGATGCTCCTTCGTAGGATTGCTGTATTCCTTCTATATAGTCTTCATTGGAATAACCTTTGTAGCGATCTTGAATGGCTCCACCTACACTTTGAGCTAGGTTCTTAAACAAGGGGGCTAAAAGGTTGGGTACAATAAAGGAGACTACTGTCAATGGTAAATACAGCCAGTTCCGGTTACCTGCAAAAAAATAAAGGAGTAATACAGCATTTGCTGTTAAAAAGCTCCAGTGAACCAACGATGCTGATAAAGCTAACAATAAATATCTTTTATCACGATAGAGCACCACATGATAGGCAGCATAAAAGAAAATCCACATGGCTGTAGGCATTCTTATGCCACTCACTGCAGTAATAGGCACAGTAAAAATAAAAAATAACAAAAGAACAAGACTTGTAGTATTTGGATTTTCCTGATACTTACTGTACAACAGATTAATGGATTTCAAATAGAAGAACCCCATAAAAGCCACCCAAAAAGCAAAGAAAAACTGAGGATTATCTGTAAACCTGGATATAATAAAACGGCTTAAGGGTTCAATAATATCAACAGAAGAATCAGTATATAATCCACCAACAATTACGAAAAAATCAGAAAAAGGTAATTCCGCTGTCATTATAAATCTTTTTGCATATCTAAAGGCATCAACATACATATTTTCATTTACAAATGAGAAACCATAGTAGATCAAAAAAATATAAATTACTTTTCTTGCCGTTTGTTGACTATAGTTGATTATGGCCAAAACAAAAGCCAGAAATGGCCAAAACAAAAACAACAATAAATAGGTTTTTGCGTTTGATCCTGCTAAATAAGAATTATCTTTTGGGGGGATTGTAATATCCAAATGCTTAATATTTTAATTCCATAAATTGCCCCACAACTTTTTCAATATGATAATGCTCCGGACCCGGCAAATCCATTCGTGCTGAGTAATTTCCCTTTAAAAATTCCAGAACATTTGTTTTGTTTAAGTCATAGTAAATATTTAGTACAGGTCGATTGGTGATGATATAATCAATCAGTTTACTCGGTACATTTAAAGTGGTACCATTATCAAAGTTGATTAAGAAATCCATTTCTACCAATTTATCCATTAATAGATCTCGGGGAATGAAATCACTGATTATCAAATTATCTCCAAGCAATGGGATATAATCATTGAGTAGTTCCCTTTGATTGGTATAAACATAGAATCGAAACGGTTCTTCTAAATTGGATAGAAAACTCAATAAAGGTCGGGGATCCCTTATACCGGCTAAAAAACCTCCTGCATATGCAAAATGAGGAATATTGTTATCTGGTTGTTTATTTTTCCTTTCATTTAAATTAAAAGAGAAGCCCTGAGGAATAATTCGTATTTTATGATGAAATTCCTTATAATAAGCCGGTATGGCACTTTCAACCGGTATCGTTATAAATTCGGCTTTTCTGCAAAACCACTTTTCAAGATAACTAAAATAAAAAAGTTTACGAAACGAATCCAGGCGATCTCCCATATAAGGATCACCACAATCAGCTATCCATGTTTGAGCAATCTGATGTTTTTTCTTCCTAGCCCAGGCAACACCCCAATGAACCGGGTATGGGACTGCAAAAGAAAGAAGCAAATCATACCCAACTTCCTTTTTAAGCATATGCTTCACCCTAAACATTTCTTCAATAACCGGGTATTCAAACAATAAGGCAAGTATTCTGGTTAAAAACCGGTCCAAAACGGTTCCTTTTAGCCATCGTATTGAAGAAATGGGTTTAAATGCAGCAGGTTTCCACATTTTCAGCTGAAAAGGAAATTCATTTAATAACGAAGTATAATCGTGTGCTCTGTATTTTGAAATGACTGTAACCACATGCCCTTGCCTGGTCAATTCCTTGGCCAACTCTGATGCACGAAAGCTACGTGGTGAAATCTCAGGGTAAAAAGCACTTGATATCAATAATATATTTATGTTTTTTTTCAAAGCATTATAAATTAACAATAATATCCTAAACTGCCTGATGCTTATACTTAAGAACTTTTTTCAATAAGTGCTTAAATTCATTTAAGTATGCTTTAAATGCAAAAGATATGCATATCGAATTATATAATGATGTTAATTCTTTATAAGGAGCATGCAAACCATCTGTTTCCAACTTGGAAAACCCAACATCTTTAAGGCGTCTTTTTATTTTTATATAATTTTTAAATACTGGCTTTTGTAATGCGGCATTTAAGGTTAATAACACAAATTTATTTATGGGTTGAGTTAAAAACTTTTTTTGTTCCGGACTTAGATTAGTTTGAGCTTGAAATTGTTTAAGATTCTGTGCCGCAATTAAGAAGCCATTAATGGCTTTTTCAGAGTAATATAAGTTAGAATGAGTAGCGGAACCCGGCCTTGATGTTCTTTGATAAAAAGAATGTCCATCAAAGATACATATTTTTGCCAAGCAAAGTATTCGCGCAATTAGTTCTCCATCTTCTAAATAAGGAACATTTGGCAGAAAAAATAACTTATTCTTTTTTATAAATTCTGACTTATATAATATAGCCCACATTCTGTCAGGATCTGTTTGACCGTCACCTCTACCCGCAAAATAGGCATCAATCCCTATATACCTATCATTACAAACTTTTTCGTTAAAGATTCTTATTCTTTCCTTTCCAAATTCATTAAAAACTGTGAATCCCAAAAATGAAACTTCGGCATTGTAAGCAGATACATTATTCAAAACTCTGCTAAAACTATTTGGTTCCACATAATCATCAGGATCAATAAAAAGCAGGTATTCACCTTTTGCCTTTTTAATCCCATTATTTCTTGCCCGGGATACCCCTTGATTTTCCTGATTGATTAATAGTATATTATTGAATTCTTGCTTTAAGTCCTCAACAATATCACTAGAATTATCAGGTGAACCATCATTAATGCAAATTAATTCAAACTGATCTTTTGGTATATCCTGATTCTCCAAACTTCTGATGCAACGCTCCACATAAGGAGCCACATTGTACATTGGAATTATAACAGACAATCGAATCATTAGGCTATTTTTATCTCATTATATATACTTAACCAGTTTTCAATCACTCCAGACCAGGAGGATAACTTAAAAATATTAACAGGGTTATTAACTCCTAATTGCCTATACCTATCAACCGAAAGAATGGTGTCTTTTAGCGTATCTTCTAAGTTTTCTAAATCTACTATTTTAAAGTAAACATTATTATCAGTAAAAACCTGATAGGGTAACCATTTTCCTGCCAATAAAACATTCGAAGCAAATAAATACTC
Source organism: Carboxylicivirga caseinilyticus (assembly GCF_050589785.1). NCBI lineage: Bacteria > Pseudomonadati > Bacteroidota > Bacteroidia > Marinilabiliales > Marinilabiliaceae > Carboxylicivirga > Carboxylicivirga caseinilyticus. Next base: position 37,669 of record NZ_JBNGOX010000051.1, read on the forward strand.
CTGAATGGCCGCAGAAAAGGTATCACTGATCTGAATAGTGATTATGATATCACTGGCAATAATATAATTGGAAAATTCCTTAGTTGACATAAATCCAGTTATAACCTTATATGGAATATTAAGCTTACTTGCTTTTTTAATCACCAATTTAATATACTCAGCACTCCCTCCATAATTCATTGGAATAAGCAAAAAAATATTATCCTTTAGTTGCTGAGGCAATTCAGAAATCTTATTGAGTAACAATTCATGTTGATGTCCAATGCTTCCATTAGTACCACAGGTAATAACCAGTTTATCTAAAGGAATCCCGATATTCTGTTTACATTCCATTTTACAGTTATCGTTTAGTACCTTATCCAAATGCGTTAACTGAATATTTCCAAAATGAGCAATTCTGATTTTAGCCTTAAATTCAGGAAAATCCTGAAGAAATTGATCTTTGACCTGCTCTGTTTCCAATTGGATGATATCAACCTGTCTATACAAAAGTCTTTGTTCCTCTTTCCGTTTTTGATCTACCCTATAAAAATCAGAACCCCAAACTGTTATCTTGATCTTTTTACCCCTCGCCTTCAAGATAGGAATGAGTTCATCATAGAAGACACTAAAATAATGAATATCAATAATATTATATGAATCTGCTAATTTAAGAATGGTCCACTTTCTTATCCAGCGTAATAAGCCTCCCCGAACTTTTGGTATAGCAATTAAAATATGGAGTAATAAAATCCAAATAGGTTTGTTTTCTTTATTGTAATTCGTATAGCGAAATTTCACAATATTAAAGGATGATACGAAGTTATTGGTTTTAGCAATTTCCTTACCTAAATTATCCAGCAGTTGATTATGATTAAAATACTCGTAGAGTAATAAGATTCTCATTCAGTTTCTGATCAATAAGTGTTTCTAATTATTATTCTTTTTTTGACCATCAATAATAGCGAACCATCTATTATCAATATTTTGAATATCTGCATGATGGACACCCTTGTTATTCCAGTTTGATCTACCTTTTTTAAATAACGGATCAGTTCCAACTAGTTTCTCATGATAATGCTCTGTTGTTAAGGAATCAATTTCAAAGCAATAAACTTGTTTGCCATAATACTCTTCACAATCCTGCGCCAAACGATATAATTTCCCATTAGAGGTAAATATTCTTCCAGAAGTACCAGAATACTTTTTATCAAACTGGCGGATAGGACTCTGAGGATGTAGCTTCCATTCACCCATAAGCTCACTTGAATAATATAAATGCATCACATCATGCTCAGGTTTACTGACAAACATCCACCACTTTTTATTGTAATAAAACACATTGGGATCATCATATTGATAGCCTTCCAACAAATTTTCTACATATTCGAACTTATCAGGAAAACCTGTGGCTTTATACAACCGTACAGAATGTGCTTCATTACTTTCGGGGACCATATAAATTTCCCCTTTCCATTGAAATATATTCGGATAAGATAAATGAAATTCTTCATCCAGAACTACCTGCCCGTATTGCCATTTTTTAAGATCCTGACTAAAAGCATAGGCTATATCTCCCTGCATTGTTTCACGGTTTAATACTTCAAAATAAATATAAAAAATACTATCTTTTACAAGTAAAAATGGATCAGCAACAAAAACTCCATCAACATCATCTATATCGTCAACAGTAATAATCGGATTCTGAATTGAATCTGAACTTTCTAAAACAAAAGGAGAATCACCTGTATATATTCCAATAGACCAGGGGCCTTTACTTTTACCTGAAAAGTTGTAATAAACCTTTTGAATCAATCCATAGGGAAACAGATGATAACGTGAAATTAGAAATCCGTATCCAACACCAACAATCAGAATAAAGCTTAAAAGAGCAGTTTTTTTTAATAACTTCAACACAATAACAAACTTTTAACAATAGGTATAAATACTATCTTTCTTTACAGGCAGTCTTTTAATAAACCATATTAAATATTTACCAGGATTTAAATAAATAAGCAATAAATTATACAGAAAAAGATTAAATCTATTGTTGGTATTGACAATCTCAATTCTAAAAATCTGACTAACAATCCAGTTATATCGTTGACAAATACAAAGTAATAATGGCAAATTGGGATATGTATATATCTTTCTCATCGACTCACTACTAAAATAATTGGGATTTATTATGTGTTCCTTTACACTATTATTAATTGCCTTTGAATGTTTTCGATAGAATACCGTTTTTTTATTCATAAAAAATAATCGAACACCTGCTTTAGTTAGTTTCAACCACAAAGGATAATCTTCCAATAGTTTAAATCGTTCATCAAATCCTCCATTTTTTTTTAAGGTATCATTCACTAGTGGGCGATTAAGATTAAAAAACGATCTTTGAAATTCTTTGTTAGTCGTACTTGTAGCGATTTTTAATAGCGTGACGATTTGAATTGA
>NZ_JBNGOX010000052.1:0-39800 GCF_050589785.1 Carboxylicivirga caseinilyticus
AGAACCAGATCATACTACAATAACTTAAAATTATATCCGGAGATTTCCCTAAAACTATTACAGAAATACTCTTTTTGAGAACCGAAAATCCGTGTGTCCCTGCCACGATAATTATCGCGGCGATTCCAGGTGGCACCACTTAAAAGGTTGATTTCGAAAGAAGTCAACTTTTTTTTGTATTTTTAGTCATGGTCAAATACAACGTTTATAAATTTATTCTGAGAAATTTGACAGATTTTATATTGGTCAAACTCAAAACCTAAAGTTAAGAATTGAACAGCACAACTCGAATCAGAACCAAATTCTGGATCTAAGCATAAATTTTGCATTGAATGATTATCTAGCATTTTTAGATTGCTAATCATCTTCACCTTTTACATTCGTTGCATTTCCATTTTTTATACCACTTTTTTATCATTTTATTGCATTAATTAGGCAAAAAACACATTTTCTCTACTTATACAAAGTTCTTAAAATCCAGTACCTGAAAAGGATTCATCGATTCTAACATTAATTCAATGTGAGTTTTATGTGAACTTTGTGGTTTTGATATCGTAATAATTTGAAGTAATATTACGCACCAAATTTTATGAAAACCAGCTATGAATTCATCTTCCCAAATAAAAGGATACACTTTTGTTTTATCCATTTTTTTACTTCTAAATACACTATCTGTAAATAGCCAAATCAAGATTAATGAATTTGTTTCATCTAACGTAACAGGTTTAAGTGATGACGATGGTGATTTTCCGGATTGGATAGAACTATTTAACACTTCAACTTCTCCAATTAATTTAGCTACTTATTATTTATCTGATGACATTTCGGATACAACCAAATGGAATATACCAGACATTCAACTACCTGGTCAATCACATTTATTAGTATTTGCTTCTGGAAAAGACAGAACGGACTTAGTTAATGAGTGGTATACCATTATTGATAAAGGGGATAGTTTTAACTACCTCGTACCAACCCAGGAACCTGATGCCTCATGGAGAACACTTGGGTTTGATGACTCATCATGGTCAACAGGCCCCAGTGGTTTTGGATATGGAGATGATGATGACGCAACCGTTATTGGCACTACTATGAGTGTATTTGTTCGTAAAACCTTTTCAATCGAAGATACAAGTAATATTGCACAGGCTGTTCTGCATATGGATTACGACGATGGCTTTGTTGCGTATATTAATGGCATTGAAATAGCGCGTGATAATCTGGGTACACCAGGAACAATTATTCCATACAACCAAGGTAGTGATACCTATGATCATGAAGCAAGAATGTATCAAGGACTGGCTCCAAATGAATTTCCATTACTCAATTGGTCAGGTTTTTTAAAGGAAGGCGAAAATGTAATAGCTATTCAGGTACATAATCACAGCACAACATCTTCAGATATTACCTGCATTCCATTTCTTTCACTGGGTTTAAGAAATGCACAAGGACACACAGCCTCTGAATATCTTGAATTACCAAAATCGTACTTACACACAAATTTTAAGATAAAAGCTGAAGGTGAATCACTTTACCTTTTTAATAATAAAACTTTTGTAGATTCTATTGGAGCAACCAACCTAAATGCAGACATTTCCTTTGGTAGAAGAACTGATGGTAATTCTCAATGGGTCTATTTTGGGACTCCTACACCTTCAAGTGCCAACAGTGGTGATTATGCCACAACTTTAAATACCGATTCGGTGCATTTTTCTGTGGCAGGAGGAAAACATGCTTCTTCTGTAACCTTATCACTTTCAAATCCTGATAATCCATCTTCAATTATCTATTATACAACTGATGGATCGGTTCCTACGGTATCAAGTAAGCTTTATAGTGCTGCCTTTAACATTAGCACAACCTCCATTATTAGAGCTCGTGTTATTGATACAGGTAAATTAGCCGGACCAGTAGTATCGAATACTTATATTATTGGAGAATCACACACATTACCAATTGTTAGTATTTCAACCGATCCTGCAAATTTATGGGATTATTATACAGGAATTTATGTGATGGGACCAAATGCCGAAGCAGGTAATCCTTATTTTGGAGCCAACTTCTGGATGGATTGGGAGAAACCTGTTCACTTTGAATACTATGATAAAAACAATATTAAGCAGATAGATCAGGGTGCAGGATTAAAAATCTATGGAGCCTGGTCAAGGGCCAATCCTCAAAAATCTCTGGCATTATATGCTCGTAAAGAATATGGTGACGGATCTTTTAGTTACAAGTTTTTCAATAACAGAGAAAATGATAAGTTCGAAGCTTTGGTTCTCCGTAATTCGGGTAACGACTTCTACAGCACCCATTTTCGTGATGCATTAATCTCACATGTGATGGATCCTTTAGAATTGGAAACTCAGGGATTTCAACCAACTGTATTATATTTAAATGGAGAGTATTTTGGTATAATTAATTTGCGAGAGAAAATTAATGAACATTTTATTTCTGATCATACCTATATCAATTCCGAAACCGTTAATATTCTCCAAAATGGTGGAGAGGTTGTTCAGGGAGTCAATACAAAATACGAAGAGTTTCTAAATTTTATCAATACCACTAATTTGAGTACTGATACAAACTATGAAAAGGTTAAAAATTATATTGATGTAGATAATTATATCGATTACATTTTAGCTCAGACTTTTATTGACAACAGAGACTGGCCGGGTAATAATATCAAATTTTGGAATACTACGAGCAATAAAAGTCGTTTCCGTTGGATTTTGTTTGATACAGACTTTGGTTTTAGTTTATACGGTTCTACAAATTACAATTACAACACCTTATCGTACGCATTAGTCGACAATGGTCCAGACTGGCCTAATCCACCATGGTCAACGCTTGTTTTCAGAAAGTTAAAAACCAACACAAAGTTTAAAGAGCAATTTGTAAAAAGAGCTAAACACTATTTAAATACTTGTTGGAGTATCGGTGTTATGAATGCAAAGGTCGACTCTATTAAACAGCTTTATAGCTCCGAGATAGTTGATCATTGTACCAGATGGGGTTTTAATTACACCGACTGGAACAATGAAGTTATCAAATTAAAAAACTTCGCGGGTAATCGTCCTTATTACTTTGAGAAGTATTTACAGGAAGTATTTGGCTATACACAAAAGGTATTGGTAAATCTGGATGTTTCGAATAACATGGGATTTATTAAAGTGAATAAACGAAACATAACCGGATTCCCATATTCTGATGATTATTACAATAATTCAGAGATTGAATTGATTGCTATCCCTAATCCTGGTTATAGATTTGTGGGTTGGACCGGAACTTATACTTCGGAATACAGAAGAATAGCACCAAAATTATCTGGAAACATCTCATTAACAGCCGTATTTGAAGCAGCTACAGATGATGATGTTAATGTAGTATTTAATGAAGTATTTTATAAATCATCAGAGACGATGAAACCGGGTGACTGGGTGGAGTTATACAATGCTGGTAATACAAGTGTTAACTTGTTAAACTGGACATTCAGTGATACACAAAAAGACTCAGCTATGCAAATTGATAAGTCAATTCTACTTGCTCCGGATGAATACATTGTTTTGTGTAAAGACCTGGAGAAATTTAAGACTACTTATCCAATGGTTAACAATGTAGTTGGCGAGTTTGAATTTGGATTAAGTAGTACTGGTGACTATTTAAGACTTTATAACAGCAGTAATAAGTTAATTGATTTTGTAGATTATTTCCCAAGTGGATCATGGCCAAGCGATGCAAACGGCACAGGAGCTTCTGCTGAATTAATCGATCCTGAAACTGACAATTATCTGGGTAAAAACTGGGAAGCCTCTATTGATGGAGGTACACCTGGTGAAGCTAACCGTACACACGCCAGCCTTGGTATTTTCACTCCTTCTAGAAGTTTGGATGCAAATCTGCAATGCGTGCCTAATCCATTTGTTGATCAGGCAAATGTATATTTCAATGCAACAAAAGAAGGAAATTACTACCTTGAAATATCCAGTCTGACTGGAACAAAAGTTTATCAAAGTAATAATCTATTCTATTTTGAGGGAGCACAACAAATAGATGTTCACTTAGATAATAAACTTCCTCAAGGAGTTTACATTTTAACCTTATTCGGACAAGGCAAACAACAAAGCATTAAAATTGTAATAACTAACTAAAACTCATGAAAAAAATCGGAATCATACTACTATTGATGATTAGCCTGATGGCCTGCGAAAAGGGAGCCGGAGAAGGTGGTACCTCTAAAATATGTGGTAAAGTGATTGTTGAAGAATATAATATTGACTTCACGTATCTAAGAGCTTCCTATCCTGCCCAGGCATATGATGTATATATCATTTATGGTGATGAGCCTTACTTTGGAGATAAGATAGAAACTAATTATGATGGCTATTTTGAATTTAATTATCTGAGAGAAGGTGACTATACAATTTATGCTTATTCAAAAGATAAAACCCTTGATTATAATATGACCTCGGAACTTACTATTGTTGAAAGACAAGTAAGTATAACTGAGAAAGATCAGGAAATTATTGTTGAAGATATGATTGTACTAGATTAGGGCTATGAAACAAAGGTTTTATATAATTGTCCTGTTATTACTATCAGTAAAAACCATTGATGCTCAGGTTGAGGATTTTGTTACGTGGTGGAACTTTACGGTGAAAGGAGAAATAAGCAAGAAATTAAATTATTCTTTTGAACCAGAGTTACGTTTCTTTGAAAACTCAAGTCAGCTAAGTAGTTGGCAATCTGAATTCAGCCTTGATTATGAAGTAATAAAAAATCTGAATATCGGAGGTCTTTATCGTTATACTGTTGATTACAGAACACCTGATTTTAATCGCAGGAGAAATCGTTTCTCATTATTTTTTAAATACGAAGTAAAAACCGGTCACTTTAGATGGCAATACAGAGGGATATGGCAAAACGATTTCACCAACGTAAATACCTCTGTTGATGGAAAAACAGATTTTATGGCCCACAGGCATAAGTTTGCTGTCAAGTTTAAGGATAAAGACTGGCCTGTTGATCCAAGTTTTGGAGTTGAATATATTTCAGCCTTAGCTCCTTCAAAAGATTTGGGAGAATGGAAACGAAGATGGTTTATAAACGTTGAAAGAGAAATAAATAAACGATTAAGCGCAAAGATATCTTATAAAAGACAAAACGAATTTGAAGTTTCAAACCCCGACCTGACAAACATTCTTTTAGTTGGATTGGAATATGAACCAAAATTTTTGAAAAGAAAGAAGAAAAAGAACAAGAATAAAAATGAAGCTGCAACCGAATAATATATACGAGGAAATTGGCAATGTACTGCAAAATTTTTCACCCATTAGTCTGGATGAAATGAATCATGTAAGCCTGATGAATCGCATGGACACAAAATTCATTGTTCCTGTATCCATTCTTCCTACTCTTTTAAGAGATATTGGGAAAGACTATAAAGTACTTGATATCAATAATGACAGAGTTTTCTTATATAAAACAGAATATTTCGATACACAGAATTTTAGTATGTACGAAGCTCATCATAATGGTAAACTGAATCGTTTTAAAATCAGAAAACGAGAATATGTAGCCTCTGGCAAGCTGTTTTTGGAAGTAAAATACAAAAACAATAAACGACGTACTATTAAAAAAAGAATCGAGAAGGAAAATCATGAATTCTCAACTAATGAAAGTCATTTTATAGAAGAAAACAGTCCATACAAAATGGAAGATCTGGAACTAAAGCTATCCAATGAATTTTATCGAATAACATTGGTGGGTAGTGACGAAAGGCTTACCATTGATTTTGATCTATCATTTACGCATGGCGATGATAAGGATGCCGACTTTCCTGAAGCTGCTATCATTGAATTTAAGCAATCAAGATTCAACATTAATTCGGCTGGAATGCAGGTTTTAAAAAAACATGGTATTCGACCGGAATCATGCAGCAAATATTGTATTGGGGCTGCTTCGATACACTCAAACATTAAGGCTAACCGTCTAAAACAAAAATTTGAGTTGCTCGAAAAATTCAAATTAAACTAACATTAACACAATAACCACTGTATGGATTTTACAACCTCATCACTAATTAACTGGAGCGATTTTTTTAACTTATTAATACGGTTTTCATTCAATCTTTTAGTAACTGTAATTTTAGTACGAGTTTTATACTATCAGACTGCACGGCGTAAAGACTATTTGTTCACATTCTTACTTATTGGTACCATTGTTTTTCTTTTATGTTTCCTACTTGAAAGTGTGAAACTACAGCTAGGTTTTGCCTTAGGACTATTTGCCATTTTCGGAATAATCAGATACCGAACCACACAAATTCCTATTAAAGAGATGACCTATTTATTCCTAACCATTGGAATTGCTGTCATCAATGCTTTAAGTAGCGACAATGTAAGCTATATTGAGCTGGGCTTTACCAACTTAGCCATTTTAGGTATAACATATGGTTTAGAAAGAGTTTGGTTACTAAAACACGAATCCAGCAAATTGATTGTATACGAGAAGATTGAATTAATAAAGGCTGGTAAACGAAAAGAGTTAATTGAAGATTTGAGAGAACGCACTGATTTACCAATTCACAGAATCGATATTGGCAAGATAAATTTCTTGCGAGATACTGCACAAATCATTGTTTACTATTATACTGATGATGTAAGCAATGTAAACGTAAGCGAGATGGATGACGATGATGATTAAATCACAATATGTCAAAAGAATGCCTTGCTGAACCGCAAGGCATTTTTGTTATCTATAATTCTATTCTGATATCATCATTTGCAGTATTGTAAACAGCTGCTTCGTCAAATGAGGTCATTTTATTTAACATGGCCACTGAACCTTTGATTACAGAATAAGCCACTGCCGATCCGGTTCCTTCACCCAGGCGGAAGCCTAAATCCAGAATTGCTTTTCCTCCCAGGTATTCAACCATCTTTTTATGTCCTTGCTCCTGTGATTGGTGCGAAAAGAAGGTATAATCCACCACTTTATCATTTATATGATGTGCCACCAATAAGGCTGAAGTAGTAATAAATCCGTCGGTGATTATCACCATCCTTCGTGCAGCTGCCTCCAGCATACCTCCAGCTATTGTGGCAATTTCCAATCCACCAAAACGAGCCAGGTTCTCAATCGGATCCTTCGAAATACTATGTTTAGTAATGGCATCCTTTAATATCTGAGCCTTGCGATTAACCCCCTCTTTACTCAATCCTGATCCAGGTCCAACACATGTTTCAATATCTAATCCGGTAAGAACAGATAATAGTGCAGAAGCCGGTGAAGTATTTCCGATACCCATCTCGCCAAAACCAACCACATTACATCCTTCATCATGCAGTTTAGCCACAATGTTTTTCCCATTTTCCAATGCCTGCAGACACTCCTCAATAGTCATTGCCGGCTCTTTAGAAAAGTTTCTACTGCCTTTTCGTACTTTAGCGTCAATTAATTTAGGATGTGGTTTGAAGTCGTAATCAACACCAGCATCAACCACACGTAAATCAAATCCATATTCCTGACTGAATAATCCAATTCCACCACCACCGTTTAAGAAGTTCAGACATTGCTGCCAGGTTATTTCTACCGGACAAGGGCTCACACCCTCTTCGCATATCTGATGATCAGAAGCAACAGTTAGCATTACCGGATGCTTCAACTCCGGAGTTAAGCTACCTTGAATCAATCCTACCTGAAGAGCAATCTCTTCCATCAGACCTAAGGAACCAATTGGTTTAGCTTTCTGATCAATTTTATACTGTAATTCTTCTCTCAACTCGTTATGTAACGATGGAATTTCGATGGTAAACGACACGTTTTAAACTTTTATAAATTATTGATAATATGAATAGTTATAACAATTATCACAGTTAAAATACATACTGTATGATTTATTCGGGAGGTTATTTTAAAATCGCGATATTGGAGATCGCGATAATTTTTTCCTATATATGGTTTTTCGACCAATTGCCCATGATAAACATTCGGACCTCCGAAACGTACATTTAAAATTCCGGCTAAGGCAGCTTCGGGGTACCCAGCATTTGGGCTGCTGTGTTTTCGACCAAAAGTGAATATATAAGAAATAGCCCTCATTGATGGAGCAGCCAGGGCCATAAGCATTGCGCTTATGCGAGCCGGTATATAATTAACAACATCATCGATCCGGGCTGCAAATCTACCAAAGTAAAGATACCGATCACTCTTATAGCCAATCATTGAATCGAGGGTATTTATCATTTTGTATGTCATCATTGCCGGAATACCGCCTACCGCATACCAAAAGATTGGAGCCACTACTCCATCGCTCAGATTTTCAGCCATGGTTTCCAACACCGCAGTACGTATTTGTTGTTCAGTTAACTGAGAAGTATCCCTGCCAACAATTCTGGAAAGTTGTTTCCGCCCTGCTTCCAAACCATTATTATCCAATTCCTTAAAGACCATTCTTCCTTCATGAATCAACGTTCGGTTAGCTATTCCATAAAAGAAGAAGAGCGCAACAAACCCAAAATAAACATAAGGATTTAGCCATTTTGTAAACCACTGTAACACCTCAAAAAAAGAAAATACAAACAGGATTAAAAGAATAGTCAATAATGCACCCTTTAGCAGACGGCTAGAATCTTTGTTTAGCTTTTTCTCGCCAAAGGAAATGGCTTTTCCAAAGTAAACAATGGGATGAGGCAACCACATAGGATCTCCTAAAATCAAATCGAAAAAATAAGCAATGGCTAGTGCTATAATTATTCCATATGATTCCATTAGCTATGAGTTGCATTAGCTTCGGACAGACATTTCTTAAGTCCTGATATTAATAATTGATTTTTGTCGACGGATAAACTGGCTACCCGAATATGAAATGGCGTGAGCGTACGAAAATTGGATGCATCACGAACAAGTACTCCCATTTCGTTTACCAGGTAATCTTTAACAACAGAGGCTTCAAGAGGTGTTTTCAACAGAAAGTAACCAGTTTTTGACGACTGCACCTCACATCCTAAATGCGATATTTCATTTAACAACTGCTGAGCCAATGATTGATATGTAATAAGATCATCGATGGTAATACGGGGATGCTCAAGCACATATTTCCCTGCTTCTACAGCCAGTGCATTTACCGACCATGGTGCCTGGATAGCTTTTAACCTTTTACCCATTGCCGGATGACAAAGAATATATCCCAAACGCAAACCGGATAAGCAATTATTTTTGGTGAGCGACTTTAATACAATCAGGTTTTCGATCTGACCCGCTTTGCTGTCCAATGTGATATCATCCATACAGAAATCGGCATAAGCCTCGTCAACCACAAATGTTGTTTGGGGATTATTTCGAACTAAAGTCAACAATGAATCAGGCTTAATTACCTGACCTGTTGGATTATTTGGATTGCAGATCCAGAAGAGATCAAAATCAGTTTGCATTCCTTCCCTTATAAAGCCAGAGCCGCAAAAGCTAATAGTATGATTATTTACCTGGCAAGCATGTTCGTACTCCGAGAAGGTAGGACTCATGATACGGCTTTTTTTACCGGCAAATAAGCGGGCAATCAGAAAAATAGCCTCAATAGTACCATTGCAGGCCAGAACACTGTTTGTTGAGATCGCATATTTTTTTGCAATTTCTTTTACAAACGATTCTGCATAAGGTTCAGGATAAGAACCCAACAAGCATATCTTTTCTTTCAGGTGATCCAACAGTAATGGATCGGGACCCAAATACCATGCATTGGTGCTGAAATCAGCTACAATCTCACGATCATATCTGTAACTATCATCTCCATGATCAAACCGGTTATGCATCAATATCCTCCCTTTTCATTACTTTATAGATGTAATCAATATCCAGGTTGTTACGCAAATGATCAGCCAAACGATCGTATTCTTTATTTTTAAATTCTTTATAACCCATGGTCGACACCTTCTCATCACTGTATGGAGCCAGCAAATGATTTATCACAACCTGATTATCCAATATCCCATGCATGTATGAACCCCAGCATTTATCATTAAGCATCACACCTTCCAAGGTGCCATCCTTCAAGGTTACCAATGGTTGGATATCTTTTGTAATATCTGTTCTTCCCATGTGAATTTCGTATCCTTCACATTCATCGGGCTGATTCAAAAATTGAAATTTAGCCTGAACCGTTTGTTTATCATTGGTGATTACAGTTCTAACTGGCAATAAGAATAAGCCTTCTATCTGATTTACATTTCCTTCGAGCTGGTCAGGATCAGCAATACTCTCACCCATCATCTGGTAACCGCCACAGATACCAATCACAGTTTTACCACTCTTATACATATCCATCAAAAGTTTATCAATTCCTTTCTCTTTCAGAATAGTAAGATCTTTAATGGTACTTTTCGATCCGGGCAAAATAACAATGTCTGCTTTTCTTATTTCTTTGAGCTGATCGGAATAATATAGATTCACTCTGGGGTCGTGTTGAAGGGCATTAAAATCAGTAAAATTCGACATTTGATTCAATAAAACAACAGCAACATTTACTTTATCTTCCACTGCTGTTTTTTTCTTTTGATCAAGAACTACCGAATCTTCTTCTTCAATATAAATATCTCTGAAATATGGAATTACCCCAACTACAGGAACTCCAGTCAGGTCCTCAATCGTTTTTTTGCCATCCTCAAACAATCGGATATCGCCACGAAACTTATTAATGATAATTCCTTTCAGGTGCTTTCTTTCCTCTTCGTCAAGTAGCATTACTGTTCCATAAACACTACCAAAAACACCACCTCTATCGATATCAGCAACCAGATACACTGCTGCTCCTGTGCGAATAGCCATTCGCATATTTACAATGTCGCGATCTTTTAGGTTTAATTCTGATATAGAACCTGCTCCTTCCAATACGATAGGTGAATAGCGGGTAGTCAATCGTTCAAATGCTTCGAAGGCTGCATCAAATAACGGTTGGCTGTTATGAGAACGAAAATATTCATAAGCCGATCTGTTTCCAACGGGCTTACCATTCAGTACAACCTGCGACATCATATCACCTGTAGGCTTTAACAACACCGGGTTCATATCTGAATGACAAGGTATACCACAGGCCTCAGCCTGTGTGGCCTGAGCTCTGCCAATTTCGAATCCTTCAGGCGTTGCATAGCTGTTTAACGACATATTTTGTGCCTTAAACGGTGCCGGGGCATATCCATCCTGTTTCAATATCCTGCAAATACCAGCATTTATTACACTCTTGCCAGCATCGGAACAGGTTCCAACAATCATAAGTGGTCGTAATTGTTTCATGGTTAAGGTTGAAATTTTGTGCAAAGATAAGGTTTTACAAGTGCGTGCACATTTCATTCGGGTGTTTAAGTATATGTTATGAAACATGATAATAAGCTAAAGCAAGCCTGATAACGGAAGTAGTTTTATCAGAATTTATCAACAGTATGAATTCATAAAATTCAGAAGGTTAATTTAGAGACTCTTTTAAAGCAATGCTTCACACTTCAAAATGAAACAATTAGAAATCTATTAACAACCATTTTTCTTCGTAATATGGTATTAATTCTAATTTCACTTTTAGCAAAACCTACTTGCCGAACTATCTAAAAAGGCTAGTCACTTAATAATAAGCATATTCTACACCAGATTCTTTACTGATTAGTAAAAAATTCTATCTTTGAAAATCTAATCTGAACGAACCTTAAACCATGAATCAGGATTCTCATAATCACTCTACCGAAACAACCAATCACGAAGAACTATGTAAAAACTGCGATACATCATTTGTTGGCCAGTATTGTCCTAACTGCGGACAACATGTTAAAGAAATAGAACGACCTATTCGTTTTATGATTGTTGATTTTATGGGAACCATCATTTCGTTTGACACACGATTGGTAAAAACACTGGTTGCCATACTTTTTAAACCCGGTAAGCTTACTCAGGATTTTCTTGAAGGTAGAAGAGCACGTTATATGCCTCCTTTCCGCTTTTATGTCTTCATCAGCTTTGTTATGTTTTTATTGATTTCTACTCTAACAGGTAATTCGATTAAGAACGGAATGAAAAATGGTCATGATTCTGAATTTACTTTGAATGATGCACCTATTAAAGCTGATTCGGTTAAGGTCATCAAGGACTCAATAATGACCCAGGTTGATTCTGAACTAAAAAACAATCTTGATTCAACACAATACAGTACATACAAAGAAATAATTGAGAAGAAGGACTCTTCACTTACAAATTTAAGTTATTCAATTTTTAATAAAGACTTGGAAGATGATGATGAGGAATTTTCGAAGTATGAAGAAACTGCAAAACTTATACAACAACACCCCGAGTTGTATACAACCAAACTCTTTCAATATACTTCATGGTCATTGTTTTTGTTTATGCCCATATTTGCATTCTTCCTGTGGATGTTGTTTTATAAAAGTAAAAACCTATATGTTGGACATTTAATATTCGCCTTAAACATTCATTCATTTATTTTTACCATCACTTCTATTGTAGTTGGAATGGCTTTGATCTTTCCAAATCATAGTACAGCCTGGACCGGATATCTATATCTTCTTATGCCGGTATACCAGGTTATAGGGGCACGTAAATTATATAAGCGTAAATGGACCAGCACATTTTTTAGATTAACACTGGTGTGGTTTTTATACGGCTTTGTTTGGTTCATAGGGTTAATTACTTTAGTAGCATTTACGTTCTTTCTAATGTAGTTAACAGTTGTTTTCCTGAAGATTAGTCTTATAGTAACTGAACCATGTTCTAGGATTAACTATTTTAAAGATTTCTCAGTTCTTACTATTCAATAACATTCTCGTTATGGTAAAATTGAATTGTGAGTGTTAACTCATTGTCCTATCATTCCAACTTTAACCCTTATTTAGTTTGATGAATTTGTACACTTTTTTTCTCGATTATTGAACCTCTGATTGGTGATATGTAAACATATTAGCAAGTACAAAATTTAATGGTTTTAAACTCTCAGAAAGGGATTGAACTGTATTCACCGTTAATTTTGTGATAGTTTTTTTAATATTCCTGACGGTTAATCGTAATCGATACAAATATATTTGATGGATAAATGGAATAATTGTAAAGCTAATAAAGATTCAATAATAGAAAACTAGATCAACAATCATATGAAATTGCTAACTACAAGTTTACTGACCCTGGTAATAATAATTGCAACTTCGGGTTGCTGCCAGCAAGAAAAGAAAATAGAATACATTAACCCAATTGTTCCACAAAGAGCAGATCCATGGGTAGTTCGCAGCGATAACGGTGAATATTTCATGATATCAACCGCTCCTGAGTATGATCGCATCGAAATAATAAAATCGAAAACTATAAATGATTTGGGTGTTAATGAGCCGGTTGTTGTTTGGAGAAAACACGAAACCGGTAATATGGGTGCACACATCTGGGCACCTGAATTACACCGATTAGATGGTAAATGGTATATCTACTTTGCAGCAGGAGATGCTGAAAATGTGTGGAATATCAGAATATATGCCTTATCAAATGAATCGGAAGATCCAACTCAGGGAGAATGGAAAGAAGAAGGTAGAATCATGACTCAAAGAGAATCTTTTTCGTTAGACGCTACCGTTTTTGAGCATAATGGTAAAAGATATATGATTTGGGCACAATCAATGGGACCTGAAAACTCTTCTTTGGTGCTGTCTGAAATGGAATCACCCATAAAATTAAAGGGACCGGAGATTGTGATTACCAAACCTGAATATGAATGGGAAACGCGTAAACACAATGTGAACGAAGGACCTGCCGTGATCAAACGCAATGGAAAGATCTTTGTCACATATTCGGCCAGTGCAACCAATCATAATTATTGCATGGGCTTGCTTTGGGCTGATGAAAATGCAGATTTACTTGATGTTAAATCGTGGAATAAATCTGAAAAACCTGTTTTCTCAACCAATGAAGCCGTTCGACGTTATGGACCAGGCCATAACTCGTTTACAGTTGCCGAGGATGGAAAAACAGATGTTTTAATTTACCATTCAAGGGTTTACAAAGACATCAGAGGATGGGAATTGGCTGATGTTAATCGTCACACACGCGCCCGCACATTTACATGGGACGAAAAAGGATTTCCTGACTTTGGGCAGGAACTGGCTGATTAGGCTTTTAGATAGTTAATTAATAATACCATAAGCTTACCTGCGCGAGCATTGCTCAATTTAGGTAAGCTTTTTTTGTTTTTATACACTTCAGATAAAGGAAATAATCAAAATTTAATTAACATAATTAATTCGGAACCAAATTATATATCTGGAATGAGAAAGCAGACTGTTACAATGATTTAGTATTTGATTAATACAGAAACAAAAGCACTACTTTAGGGTTATTGAAGAAAAATAAAAATCATGAATGCACTAAATCCAAAAGTCGATCAATATTTATTGGAAGGTTGTGGCAGATGTTCAAAGGTAGCTACTCCTGAATGTAAAGTGCATAAATGGAGGAACGAACTGGATCAACTGCGAATAATTGTGCTCAATTGCGGCCTTACCGAAGATCACAAATGGAGCATGCCTTGTTACACTTATCAGAAAAAAAACATTCTGATGATAGCTGCATTTAAAGAATTTTGCTGTATCAGTTTTTTCAAAGGAAGCCTGCTTACAGATGAAGAGAAATTATTAGTCGCTCCCGGAGAAAATTCGCAAGCTGTTCGTCAGTTTAGATTTACCAATGTTGATGATATTATAAAAATTGAAGACTACATTAAAGCCACAATTTTTGAAGCAGTTGAAGTAGAAAAAGCCGGATTGAAGGTTGATTTCAGTCAATCCAGTAACATTGAAATAACCGAAGAGTTTCAACTTAAACTGGATGATTTTCCGAAATTGAAAATTGCATTCGAGAACCTTACTCCGGGCCGTCAAAAAGCTTACTTACTCTATTTTTCTCATGCAAAACAATCAAAAACCCGATTAGCCAGAATTGAAAAATACATTCCTCAAATATTAAAAGGCAAAGGACTGAACGATTAATCTATGAATCCAGACACTGTTTAAAGAAAGTTTAACAGTTTTAAATTTGATAAGACTAGAAAGCCCTTTAATTTTGAATCACCTTTAGTAGAAAACTGTTATAATGGTAGAGTCTTTTACCCCGCAGTTTTTAATTGACCACTAAGTCTTGGTCATCTTAATTTAAGTAAACACATAGCTTATGAATATCATTCTAAGTATTGGCATTCTTGTATTTACAGGTTTTATACTTGGTGAATTGGCCGAAAAAATAAAGCTACCTAAAATTTCGGGCTATATTTTAGCAGGAATACTGTTAAATCCGGATGTTACAGGTATTATGCACAACGAATTTGTAGCACAAACCGATCCCCTTCTAACCATTGCTCTTGCTTTTATTACATTCTCAATTGGGGGTAGTTTGTCGTCAGCTAATTTAATAGCGACCGGCAAATCTATAATATGGTTAACAGTTAGTGAATCGTTATTCGCTTTCCTTTCCGTATTTCTGTTTTTACTTGGCTGGCTCTATTTCTTCACCAACCTGTATATATCCTTTTACATTATAATTGCCGTCAGTTTACTATTGGCATCATTAGCCGCTCCGACAGATCCATCTGCC
The DNA here is from genome assembly GCF_050589785.1 of Carboxylicivirga caseinilyticus. Taxonomy (NCBI): domain Bacteria; kingdom Pseudomonadati; phylum Bacteroidota; class Bacteroidia; order Marinilabiliales; family Marinilabiliaceae; genus Carboxylicivirga; species Carboxylicivirga caseinilyticus. The sequence goes on from NZ_JBNGOX010000052.1 coordinate 15,625, forward strand.
ACACTGGCTGTTATACACGAATACAAGGCAAAAGGTCCGGTTAGCAGTGCCATGTTACAAATTGCAGCTTTCGACGACCTGGTTGGAATCATCATATATACCTTAGTTGCTGCTTTCGCACCTTATTTTTTAGGCAATAATGATATTCAGCTTGGGCATAAACTAATTGAAATGGGTGTTGATATTGGTTTTGCACTTCTAATAGGAGCTTTGGTTGGCATTCTATTTATTTTCATTGTTAAATTGGTAAAAAAAGAAACAGAAGGATCCCTCATTGTTTTAACCTTTGGGCAAATATTACTTACCTATGGTATTTCGGAATATTTTGGATTCGAATCGTTGTTGGCAACAATGGCATTAGGTGCTGTCACGATTAATTTTAATCCGATGGCAGGTAAAATATTTAAATTAATTGAACGCTACACTGATGAATTAATTTTTGTAATATTCTTTTCCTTATCCGGATTGCATCTTCAACTGTCATCTGTGGCCGGAAGTGTTTCCATCATTGCAATTTATATTATTGCAAGAGCTATAGGTAAATTTGGTGGTATATTCTTTGCCTCCTCATTTATGCAAATAGATGCTAAAGTCAAAAGATTTGCAGCTGGAGGATTAATCCCTCAGGGAGGAATTGTTATTGGTCTGTCTATCCTTCTGACGAAAGATCCGGAATATAGCAACTTAGCTTCCACTATAATTGGAGTTGTTATTGGTGCTGCCTTAATTCATGAAATATCAGGTCCGCTTATTTCAAGATTATCATTAAAAAAAGCTGGTGAAATATAAATCGATTCTCACCTTTGATTGTTATAATTTAACTAACTCCTCTAAGACAACAAACATTACCGAATTATTGATAATATGGAAGACAATAAGACAAGAAAAATAAAAATGGCAGTATTCAGCAGCCGTAAATGGGTTGTTGATTCATTTAATGAACTAAATACCAAATACCAATACGATTTAACCTATTACGAAGCCAGACTTTATAATAATACCATCCCATTAACCAAAGGATTTGATGCTGTTTGTGTATTTGTAAATGATACGGTTGATGAAGAAATCATTAAAGGTTTAAAAGCCAATGGTGTTAAACAGATAGCTTTGCGCTGCGCCGGCTTTAACAATGTAGATATAGAGGCAGCACAGCAACATGGTATAAACGTGGTTAGAGTTCCTGCATACTCGCCGTATGCCATTGCTGAACATTCTTTAGGGTTGATTTTAAGTCTGAATCGTAAATTTCACAGGGCATACACACGCGTACGAGATGGTAATTTTGCATTGGACGGACTCCTTGGTTTTGATTTGCATGGAAAAACAGTTGGTGTTATCGGTACCGGTAAGATTGGCGAGATATTTATCAATTTAGTAAAAGGATTTGGTTGCAAAATATTGGCTTACGATAAGTTTCCGAACGAAAAGCTGCAAAAGGCAGGACTTGAATATGTAGAATTACATGATATTTATAAACAAAGCGATGTAATTTCATTACACTGTCCATTGACTTATGAGACTTTTCATATGATTAATGAATATGCCATTGCAGCCATGAAAACCGGAGTGATGATTATTAATACCAGTCGTGGCCCTTTAATTGATACAGAAGCTGTTATTGATGGATTAAAAAAAGGGAAAGTTGGATATCTGGGCCTTGACGTTTACGAAGAGGAAGAAGAATTATTTTTTGAAGATCATTCTGAAACAGTGATACAGGACGATAAATTTGTACGATTACAAACTTTTCCAAATGTATTGATTACTGCCCACCAGGCATTTTTCACCAAAGAAGCAGTAATGAATATTGCCGAAACAACTTTTGAAAACGTTAAAACATTTTTGAAAGATGGTAAAACTGCCAATGATGTTATTCCTAAGGCAGCATCCAAATAAATAATATTAAAATCGATTAAGTATGCCACCTGAGCCGAACAGGTGGCATTTTTATATCCTTTCACATTCCGTTAAAAATACTATCTTCAACTTTCAAACCCGGGAATGAATGCATCGATTATTCTTTTTGCTTCTGCTTGTTCTGATGTGCAATTCAATTTTTGCACAATCCTTTAATCCTCAACAAAGAGCATATCTTTATCGCATCGTTCAAAAAACACCTGTTCTTTATCACAACCTTCATCAGTACTTTTTATTTAACAAGGAAAAATTCATTCAACACACTGCCTATAAATCATATGTTGACTACAATGCAATTGAATATTACCAGATAAATAACCCAGATTCATTACAAATCGATTGGTCAGGAATAGCATTGACTGATCCGGGTTTAATAGCAGAAGCCTCCACCCTTTTGGCGCTTTATGAGTTAAACGAGCAATTAAAAACCATTGTAAACAACGAACAATATGCAGATAAGCTTTATCTCATTTTTAAAACAAAACTCTCCAAAAATTTACCTTCTAAAATGAAGGATAAAAAGATGGATGAAATTCTTTTTACAATCATACATCCATCTCTACCTCTCAAGATTAAACTGCAAAAACTGAATGATTTTAAACTTGAACCCAAAACTCAGCAACACGTAATGAATCAATGGCGAATTGAGTTGAACAAAACCATTGAGAAACGCAGTAAGACTTACTTCAATCTTATTAATCCAGCCAATAAGTTTGATCATTTACTGATGCTGGCTGCCGGGGAAGGGAGCGGAACAGCAGGTTTGCTATATGAGACTGAACCTCATCCGGATGGATCAAACAAGTCCTGGTATGGAAAAGCAATTGGACTGTTTACTTATGAGTTAGTTGCTCACAATAATATGGTGAGTCCGAAAGACATACGCAGCACAGTCATTAAATTATCCAATGATGATGGAAAAGCTTTTCATTTCTCATTATGGGGTTTGAACTCAACATTTAAACCTTTAGTAGTTATTACATGCAATAACAAGAGTTATCATTTGTTTTCTGATTTTAAAACAAAAATGTTATCTCCTGATGCTACCGAAGGTGAAGGTATTTCATATATCGACAGAATTAAACAATTACAAGAAGAATTGATTGATAAACCATTAGTTGAACTAAAATCTGAAGGCTCACTCCTGGCAATTCTTAAAAAAGAGTATCAAAGCAAAGCTGATATGGAAAGTAGATTGGAGAAACTGGGACTTGAGATTGACAGTTTACAAAAAATGAAACCCATTTCGGAAACCGCTATCAATTATCGTCGAACATTGATTGATTCTCATTTAACAAATCTGACCAAAAAGGAAGTTAGAATAAAAGAGCTGGAAGACAAAGTTGCCAAAGAATACAAGCAATTAGATAACGCTCAACGCAAAATTGAGAAGATGGAAGCTTTACTTGGCCCGAATCCTCAAAGCTGGAAAAAAAAAGATGGCATTTATTATTTTGCTAATGGTGTTTGGTTTAACATAGCCAGTCAGGACCTGGTATTTCCGGATTCAATCAAGCCCAATGAAGTTAAAATAGACTTACTATCGGCCTCGTACAGTCTGCTTGGAGAACAACGCGACGAAATACAATTACTGGCAAATACGGTCTCTTCTCCAGAAATAAAAACACCTGAATCATCAGCAATAAAGGTTGATACCATTCAGCTTAAACACTATTTTAATCCTGATGAATTTTCTATAAAAAAGGACCTTATTATTGATGCCCTTAATGATTCTTTGCCATCAATTGATATTGAAATCATTATTCAACCTGCCATTGCTATAAATAGCAAAACTCAACATTATAAATACATAGAAAGAGAATTCGAACTTCCACTAACCCAATTTGGTAAACAGCGATTAGTAAAAGCTGATCTTATAATTAATGGCGATTCTAAAAGGATTACAATTACCAGTTTCACTGATCCGGTTGCAACACGTTTATCACAATTACCATCAGAAATCAGGCAAAAACTGAACGTTCAAAATTATTCAAAAGAGAATAACAAATACCTAGCAATGCTACGTGCATTAGCATTTTTACAAAGACTTCCTATTTCAATTGACAGTCATAACATCCTATTTCCTAAAGCTATAGAAGAGGAAGAATCAAAGCTATTATTCCAATACATAATGCATGATTAACGCCATTCAACCACCAATCCTCTTGATTTATCCAGCATCTCTTCAGGCACTTGCTGTTTAACTGATTCAATAAGTCTTTCGAGTAATATTTTTTTATAAAATGAACGGGAATAAACCAGACTGACCTCGCGAACCGGAACAGGCAATTCAAATTCTTTGATATTTCGATGCATCTCAAAAGGTAACTCTTCTGCAGCCAGGCCGGGAAGTAAAGTATATCCTCCTTCAGCATCTACCAGTTTACGTATCGTATCGAGCGATCCACTCTCGAAGTTAACCGGCATATCTTTTCGCATTTCATCTTTCACTTCGCAAAGGTTGAGAACCTGTGAGCGAAAGCAATGTCCTTCATCCATTAACCATAAACCATCCGAATCGAGCATCTCTGTTTTTAAATGCCCTTTGCTATATAAGGCATGATCAGGATGGGCATAAATCAATATATCCTCATAAAAAAGAGGCTGTTCTACAATTCCATGTTCGTGCAATGGCGTTACCAGAATAGCAGCATCCAGCAAATCATGTTCAAGTTCTTCAACACACCTCTCCGTTACCATTTCTTTAAACGAAACAGTGACTAATGGATTATCACGTTTAAAAGCCCCCACAAAACGAGGCAACAGGTAAGGTGCCAGTGAAGGAATGATACCAACAGTAAGATCTCCCTCTATCCTGCCCGATTCTTCACGTACAATTTCCTCCATCCGATTGTATTCACTTAAAATCTTACGAGCCTGATCTACAATCTTCTTACCCAGGAGCGTTGTAACGATGGGTTGTTTCGACCGGTCGAATATTACAATTCCTAATTGTTCTTCCGCCTTCTTAATCTGCATACTTAAAGTAGGCTGTGTAACAAAGCATTTTTCAGCTGCAACCGTAAATTGTTTGTAATTATCTACAGCTACTAAATATTCTATCTGTTGAAGATTAAGTCCAAGCATTTGAATTTCAATTTATATAAATATCATCGATACAAATATAAAAATTATCTATTTGATTGATGATGTATAACTTGATACATTTGTAATACAAAATGAAACAAGATATATAAACAATTAAAACACAATATTATGAAAACGATGAATGAACTACTTGGAATGAAAACTGAACAAAGCATAGATCTAACAAATAAATTAAACGGACTTTTGGCAAACTACCAGTTATACTATCAGAATCTGAGAGGTTTTCACTGGAATGTAAAAGGAGAAAAATTCTTTGAACTTCATACAAAATTTGAAGAATTGTACGATGATGCTGTACTTAAGATAGATGAGATTGCAGAGCGAATATTAACTTTAGGAGGAACTCCCCTTCACACTTTTAATGATTACATCATCAAGAGTGAAATTGCCGAGCAAAAGAACGTATCCAACGGAATAGAATGCATGCAAAATACTTTGGAAAATCTTGCTACCATTGTTCGATTAGAAAAAGGCATTTTGCCTGTTGCTCAGGAAGCTGAAGACGAAGGTACTTTAACATTACTAACGGACTATATTAGTCAACAGGAGAAAGTGATGTGGATGCTAAAAGCCTGGTTAAGCAGATCATAAGACCGCATATTTTTAACCTACATGAAAAAGACTTGCCACTATTGGCAGGTCTTTCTTGTTTTGCTCAGAATGAATGACCATTAATACCAACTCAAGATACTTTCAGAGACTTATATATCTCTGGTTTTTTAGAACAATTACTATTACGTATTTATACTACCTTAACTACGTACTTACACCCAAAATACGCTATATATCAACATTTTAATACTCAATTAATTGTTGAGAATATTATCAGATTGTACTTTTCGAACACATTTTTTTAAATACAAACCGTGTTTTGATGCTTACACAAGAAGGATCAATTCGAAAACGAAAATGATGAAAAGAACAACACTATTAATATGCTTACTATTGTTAGCTTGTATTTTTCCTTTATTTGCTCAAACAAATATTGTGGGCAAAATTTATGATGAAAGCACATCTGATCCACTAATTGGAGCTGCTATTCAAATCAAAGATTCACAAACAGGAACAATTACTAACGAATATGGCGAATTTACACTTGAAACTGATAAGGCATTACCTGTAACACTGGTACTGTCTTATCTGGGATATACTACTAACGAGATTGAAATTAACACTGGTGATGCACAAGTGATCTATTTAAAATCGAGCAGCACCTCATTAAACGAATTCACGGTAACATCACGAAGAAGGCAGGAAGAACTTCAAAAAGTTCCAATTCCTATTGCTGTTATAGGTGTTAAGGAAATAGGTAATTCAGTCTCTTTTAATGTAAACAGGATTAAAGAACTGGTTCCATCTGTCCAGCTCTATTCATCCAATCCACGAAATACTACTTTAAACATCAGAGGACTGGGATCAACCTTTGGTTTAACAAATGATGGTATTGATCCCGGCGTTGGTTTTTATGTTGACGGGGTATATTATGCCCGCCCTGCTGCAACCACTTTAGACTTTATCGATGTTAAGCAGATTGAAGTAATAAGAGGACAGCAAGGAACTTTATTTGGAAAAAATACAACAGCAGGGACGTTTAATATTACAAGTAAACTTCCTTCTTTTGAAAACGCGGCAACATTTGAACAATCTTTTGGTAATTATGGATTCATACAAACTAAAAGCTCGGTAACCGGCCCTATAATTAAAGATTTACTGGCTATGAGAATATCATTTAGCGGAACACAACGCGATGGTACAATCTACAATACTGCAACAGAAAAATTCACCAACACACTTAATAACCAAGGAGTAAGATGTCAGTTTTTATATATACCACAAGATAAGTTCAAGATGATTTTTTCTGCAGATTTTACCCGTCAACGACCCGATGGATACGCACAGGTATTTGCAGGTGTTGCTCCAACACAACGAGCTGAATTCAGACAATTCGAAAACATTATTGCAGATTTGAACTACCATCTTCCAAGTCAAAACCCATTCGACAGAATAATCGACCATGATACTCCCTGGAGTTCCAACCAGGATATGGGTGGTATTACATTCAATATTGACCGGGAATTTACCCGTGGAACATTAACTGCAACAACTGCCTGGAGATACTGGCACTGGGATCCATCCAATGACAGGGATTTTACCGGTTTATCGGCTATAGCAAGATCTCAGGCGCCCTCTTTTCACAATCAATATTCCCAGGAAATTAGATATGCAGGTGATTTCAACAATAATATCAGTGGAGTTATCGGGCTTTTTGCATTCTATCAACAACTGCGAGCGGATGGAGCACATATATTGGAAGCAGGTTCGGATCAATGGCGATTTGTCCAGGATACCCAAGACCCATTATGGCAAACACCCGGTTTATTAGATGGATACACACAAGAAACCAAACCCGGTTTTAATAATTTCAGTGGAGCTTTATTTGGACAACTGGAATGGAACATCACTGAAAAACTAAGTATCTTACCTGGACTTAGATTAAACTATGATATGAAAGAAGTGGATTTTGAAAGAACAGTAAGCGGTGGTTTAGAAACCGATAATCCTGATTTAATCAAATTACAGCGAAAAGTATTTAAACCACTTTCATTTCAAACTAATACTGATGACTGGAATCTATCCGGTAACCTTACTCTGAAACATCAACTTTTGCCTTCAACCAATCTGTTTGGAACCTATTCGTTAGGATTTAAACCTGTTGGTTTAAATCTGGGTGGAATTCCTTCTGAAAACGGAGAACCAATGCTGGAATTAGCTGTCATTAAGCCTGAAAAGGTTAATCATTTTGAATTAGGTATCAAATCGAATCCAATAAAAGGTATCGACCTTAATATAACAGTTTACTCAACCCATATAAATAATTATCAAACCAATGTGCGTTCAGCTGAACTAGGTGTTTCGAGAGGTTATTTGGCCAATGCTGAAAAAGTACAGGTGGATGGTGTTGAAATCGAAATGTATTACAGCAGCAGTAGTTTCTACCGAATAAACTCATCACTCAGTTATAATGATGGCAGATATATATCTTTTAAAAATGCACCCGTACCACTTGAAGAAACCGGAGGTGCAGATTATAAGGATATTTCAGGTGAGACTCTCCCTGGTATTTCAAATTGGGCAACGACAGTAAATATGGAACTTTTTAAGACTGGCAGGTTCATGACGAAGAACGGAGAATACTTCTTCGGAGCTGATATTTTTTACCGATCATCCTTTTCATCCAGTCCTTCAGCTTCGAAGTATTTGAATATTGATGGATATTCACTCATAAACAGTCGTATCGGATTCAGATCAAGCAAAGGATTAACCACTTTTATATGGGGGCGGAATATCTTTGATACCAACTATTTTGAACAGCTTTTACCTGCTGGTGGAAATGCCGGACATTATGCCGCTGTACTTGGAGATCCCAGAACTTATGGTATAACTTTAAGATATTCATTTAATTAAAGCAATAAACATTGATGCAAAAAGAAAAGATCTGGAATTGCAGATCTTTTCTAAACACAATATCAAACTATTATTAACTCGCAAAAACTTCTTTATACAACTGACTAAAAATATGTTCTGCTGTTTCACCTCGACATATTGGAACCAAATGAGAAGGAAATGAACCATAAAACTCAAAGAAATGCTTAATGGTTGTTGGTGAGGTAAAAACAACACCTGTAAATTCATCCAGATTATGTCTTACTGCATTTTCGGGAATCATATTCTCATATAAACAAAGTTCCTTTACTTTATTACCCAGTAATCTTAACCCCTCAGGCAACTTCTCAAATCGTTGAACCGAACAAGGCAACAAAATCCGTTCTCCTCTCACCTCATCATTCTCAAAAACCTTTAACATGGCCGCAATATTATTTTGTGAAGTCTCCGGAGGAATTCGAAGTCCATATTTCTTTAATTTGGCTGAGGTAGAACGACCGATAGATGAAATTTTAAGTCCATGCAAAGCTCTGGCATCCAATCCCAGATTATATAAAGCTTTAAAAAACTCCTTAACAGCAAAAGGACTCGCAAAAATCAACCGGTCAAATGTGTTGAGATTTTTTAGTAAATCAATTTCACAATGATTAGGTTCTATTGATTTGATGTCAATCATCGGATTATGAACAACCATACCTCCATCCTTATAATCATTTACATCAGAACCGGTATACAGCCATTTCTGACCAAGAGATTTCACATTTTCAGTTGCTGTATGTCCAACAATCACCAGGCAAGGTGCAGGTAGCAATTCTTCTTCACGCTGCAACTGATCAAGTGTATATCGTTTAATTTCTTTTGCTGGCAAAGATGCATTTCGTATGGCTGCCACAGGAATATTAGCAGGCCAACCTTCCTTAATCAACCTTTTCGCCCATTTCTTTTGTTGTGACGCCGCCATATAAAACACCAATGTATCAGCGTGCGGCAGGTTATTATGTAAGGCATCATGTCCTAAAGCAAATGCCACCGACGTACTTAATCCTCTTGATGTAAGAGGAATAACACCATCTGCCGCTGCTGCCAATGCAGCAGTAATGCCCGGCACTATTTCAGCTTCAATAAATCGTTGATCTAAATAATGATATTCTTCTCCACCTCTTCCAAAAATAAGCGGATCACCACCTTTTATACGTACCACTTTATTTCCGCTAATCGCAGCCTGATAAAGTAGTTCGTTTATATTTTCCTGTCGTGCACTATGCTGACCTTTGCGTTTACCGACATAACGTTTTTCACCCTTAAACTGATCTAAATAAGTCTGGTCAATCAGATCATCATAGAATATTACATCAGCTTCCTGTAATAAACGATGAGCTTTAATAGTAAGTAGCTCCGGATTACCCGGACCAAATCCTACAATATGAACCTGACCATATTTTCGACGCTGATCAATTGACCAAAAATCGAACTGCAATTCCTTTAGCGAAATAAGAACCAACGTCTCTTTCTCAGGTCCGTTTAATACAGCCTGTATTTTTACCCCCTCGGGCAAAGTCACATCAATCTTATCCCGTTGAACTAAAACCAAATCAACATCTCCCATGTACAACATCATCAGCTCTTCTGTTCCCAAACGCTTTTTGGCATTGGCAAAATTCCACTGAAGTTTAGTCTGAGCAGGCAATGCTGATTCAATCTCAGGCAAAACATTATCCAAAACCGGCTCATAGCTTTTTAAAATGACTTCGTACATAATATGAATGGTTTTAATGGTTACTAATTAAAAACGAGACTCTTCTTTAGACTTTACTTCCGGAAGTTCTCCATTCTCTCCTAATTCTCTTATTTTATTTCTCCAGTTAATAGCTGCATAAACATTTTCACCATTTGAACTGACAGCTACCGTCATTTGATCTTTCTTATAGATGGCAGGTGAAATAAAATCGCAGTTGGAAGGTTTATCAACAACATTTACCAGACATCTGTAATTTAAAGCATCAGCCCTTATCTGACTATTGAGTTCGTGGTTATTGGTTGCTGCATATACCAATAGATGACCTTTTAAATCGGCAGGTTCGTAAGCTTTTTCAACGATCTCGATAAATCCTCTTTCCCTGATTTCATCAACAACATCTAACGCAATTATTTTAATATTATGTGTAAACTTTTCGAGAGATTCTATTTTGTGGATAGCCACTTTTCCTCCTCCAATTATTAAAATGGACTCTCTTTCTATGTCAATTGCAACCGGTAAAAAATTCATATCTCAATACATTAAATAATTTCTAAATCTGATATTCCGGATCTGCCATCTTTTCTCGTCCCAGCTTAATTCTGTTCCATACACGCTCGTGTAAATAATAAAGCAACAGTTTAGTAAAAACCTCTACACCACTTATGGAAGCTGCAATTCCCACTTTCCCTGTTATCAGGTACGAAACCAGAAAAGTATCTATCGTTCCGGTTATTCGCCATGAGATAGTTTTAACAATGCTCCTGTATCTTTTTTCCTTCATAGCTGCAGATTATTTTACCACTTTTATCTCATTAGCCGGACTAATTATCTTTTTTCGAATGACAAAATCTCCGAAGCGTTCTCCGCTTAATCTTTCCTCAGAATATTGTTTGAACAATGGTTCCAACAAGCTTAAGATTTCATCTTCATCAACCATCTCTTTGTAAAGAGTATTCAATCGATTTCCTGAGAAACCAGCTCCCAGATACAAGTTATACCTTCCAGGTGCTCGTCCTACCAATCCAATCTCACCTAAAAACGGACGGCCACATCCATTTGGACAACCAGTCATTCGAATAAGAATATCATCATTCGTTAGCCCGGTTTTCGCAAGAAGCAAATCCAGTTTATCAATGAGCTTTGGCAAGTAACGCTCTGCCTCAGCAAAAGCCATGGTACAGGTATTTAGTGCTACACAAGCAATGGCATTCTTTCGTAAACCACTCAATTTTTCTCCTTCTCCAATCCCGTATTCCACTAAAATGGTTTGAATCTTTTCTTTCTTACTTTCTGCTATATTGCCCAAAACCAACCCCTGGTTTCCAGTTAAACGAAAATCACAGGCATGTAATTCAGCCACTTTTCGTAATCCTTCCTTTAATTTTAAGGTTTCGGTATCTTTTATTCTGCCATGCTCAATAAACAAACCTGTAAACCACTTACCATCGGCAGCTTTTTTCCATCCAAAAACATCACCATTACTCTCAAAATGATACGGTTTTGATGCTTCCAGCTCAAACCCCAATCGTGTTTCTAAAACATTTACAAAAGCATCAATACCAATTCGATCAATTGTATACTTCAAACGGGCCAGTTTACGATTTTCACGATTGCCAAAATCACGTTGCACCTTAACGATTTCCTCAACCACATCCAGAGCTTTATCCTTCGTTACAAAACCAATAACATCAGCCAAACGAGGATAGGTTTCGGCAAGACCGTATGTTTTACCCATTCCACCGCCAACTGCTACATTATATCCAATTAACTGATCCTTTTCAACAATGGCTATTAATCCTATATCATTGGCAAAAACATCGGTATCGTTATAGGGCGGAACAGCTATGGCAATTTTAAATTTACGCGGCAAATAAGTTTTTCCATAAATTGGCTCCTCATCCTGCTCACCTCCGGCTATTAATTTCTGATTCAACCATATCTCGTGATATGCAGTTGTTTTGGGCAACAAATGGTCACTGATAGTATTGGCAAATGCTGCCAGTTCAACAACAACAGGAGATAAGCCTTCATTAGAAGTACTCATCACATTTCGGTTCACATCGCCACAGGCAGCAATACTGTCGAGCAAAGCATCATTGATACCTTTCATTGTCTGACGAAGATTTCGTTTAATGATACCATGTAATTGAAAAGCCTGGCGTGTTGTTAACTTCAATGTACCATTACCATATTGATCTGATAATTTATCAAAGGCAATCCATTGCTGTGATGATGAAACGCCAGCCGGCATACGTGCCCTGATCATAAAACTGTATAATGGCTCAAGCTTTTGACGCTTTCGTTCATCATCCAGATCTCTATCTGTTTGCTGATAACTACCATGAAACTTGATCAGTTGGGTATCATCCGGAGCAATGGCTCCTGTTATAGAATCATCAAGGCTTTCAACTAATGTTCCTCTCAGATAATTACTTTTAATTTTAATATGCTCAACCTCCGATGGTTTCCATTGCTGCGGTTGGGGTATATTTTTAATTTTGGTCATGATTTATATTTAAGTGTGGTAAATGAGGTTAGTAAACATCCTCCTGATAACGATTCAACTTTCGTAATTCAAATAGTTTCTCTTCTGCCTGCTCTTTATTCAATCCACCTTCATTTTGAAGAATCTCGAGGAAAGCATTTCTAACGTCTTTTGCCATATTGTTTTTATCACCACACACATAAATGTAGGCTCCATCCTCTAACCACTTATATACTTCTTTGCTTTTCTGAAGTAATCGATGCTGAACATATACTTTCTCTTCCTGATCGCGTGAGAATGCCACATCAATTTTATTAATCACACCGTTTGACCGATGTTTTAACCATTCTGCCTGATACAGAAAATCAGTTTCAAAATGTTGATCTCCATAAATCAACCAGTTTTTACCCTCAGCACTTTGCTCAGCCCGTTCCTGAATAAATGATCTGAATGGAGCAATGCCTGTTCCGGGGCCAATCATTATTATTGATTTATCCTGTTCAGGTAACTTAAAACCTTCATTTCTTTTTACCCTTACTCCCACTTTCTCTTCCACTTCGATACGATCGGCCAAAAACACAGAACAAGCTCCTTCATGCAACCTGTCATTTTTTTCATAACGAACAGCTCCCACAGTTATATGCACTTCATCACCAACCTCCGATTGAGCTGAAGAAATAGAATAAGCCCGTGGCATAAAAGATCGAAGAGAGTCGACCAAATGCTGAGCATTCAGTTTGAAATCATAATCAGTTATCACATCAAACAAATCGCGACCTTCGAGATAAACATCCAATTCATCAATGTTATCAAGTAAAGTATCAAGGTCTGATTCATTCACATAAGCCGATAACTTTTTAATAACGGGCAATGTCACAACTGTTATTTCTCGATGGTATTTTAATGCATCAGCCAATGATACCGTTTCATCCTTTATTTGAACTTGCTGCTTTTTATCAAGGCTAAGCTTGGTAATAATCTGATTAACCAGCTCTTCATTATTAATGGCAAAAACTTCCAAAGCATCACCTGGTTCATATTCCAATCCCGAATCTTCCAATGAAAGCTCTATGTGATAGGTTTCTTTCTTTGATCCTCGGCCATTTAGATTCACCTTGTCAAGCACTTCAGCCTGATGAATTTTATTAGCTGTAGATACAATTGTACTTTTTGAAGAAATCTGAGGTTTAGAAACGGTATTTATTGACCCAAACAAATCCAAAGTACCGGCAACAACAGTCTCAAGCTGATCCAAAAAATCAACATCAAGTAAAACTGCTTCGGCCAATGCTTTAGCTCCTCTTGAAATGAGTCGGTCATGAAAATCGAGACCCGTCTGACAGAACTTTTTATAACTACTGTCTCCAAGAGCAATCACTGCAAAATTAACACCTGATAAATCGCCAGCTCTTTTTGTATCCAGAACCTTGTATAATTCTTCAGCTGCTGCAGGAGGTTCTCCTTCACCGTGTGTAGAAACAACAATTATTACATTTGATTCATCTTTCAGTTTCTTCACTTTGTAATCAAGCATATTACTCACCTCGACTTTCACCCCAATTAAACTTGCTTGATTTTGTATTGCATTTGCAACAATATTTGAATTTCCCGAGTGTGATCCCACAAGGATAGTTAAGGTAGATTCAGCAATTGATTGTGTTACATCAACAATGGTTCCTTCATTTTGAAGTCCAATACCAGATAAGTATCCTCCTAACCAAATCAACTGATCTTTTGATAACTCTTTAACCAGTTCATCTGCCTTCCCCAATAATTCGACTGGCAAAACATTGCTACCTGCTATATTTGACATTTACTTATAATTTAGATAATACAATCCCATGACGATAACTCGTCGACAAAAAAATTTTAGAAGTAAAGAGCAAACCGACTTGTTTGCAAATGGATTATGAAGCCCCTCAGGGCATTCGTTTGGAGAGAGCAGAAATGGATATAATCGAACTATTCATAACGGTGTATTTATGGTTAATGAATGCTATTCAAAGGACATTTGTAATGTGGTTAAAAAATGCCCTTTGAATCTGATATCCTTAATCGATATTAAATGTGCTCAAATAGCGTTCGCCTGTATCCGGTAGTACAACTACAACTCTTTTACCAGCATTCTCAGGACGTTTTGCAACCTCTAATGCAGCCCAAAGAGCAGCACCTGAAGAATATCCACAAAGAATACCTTCGCATACCGCAGCATGATGTGCTGTTTCAATGGCATCCTCATTTGATACACGAATCACTTCGTCATAAACTTCGGTATTTAAAACACCCGGAACAAAACCCGCTCCAATACCCTGAATTTTATGCGGTCCAGGATTTCCACCCGATAAAACAGGTGAAGATTCTGGCTCAACAGCCACCACTTTTACGTTCGGATTCTTCTGTTTTAAAACTTCGCCAACACCGGTAATCGTACCTCCTGTTCCGATACCTGCAACAAAAATATCAACTTTACCATCCGTATCATTCCAAATTTCCAAGGCAGTTGTATTTCTGTGAACCTCAGGATTGGCAGCATTATTAAACTGCTGAGGAATAAATGCTTTAGGCAACTCTTCAGATAATTCATTTGCCTTTTCAATGGCTCCCTTCATGCCTTTTTCAGCTGGTGTAAGAACCAGCTCAGCACCAAATTTTTTCAGCAACTTTCTACGTTCGATACTCATGCTTTCGGGCATTGTAAGAATCAGGCGGTAACCCTTCACAGCTGCTACAAAAGCCAAACCTACTCCAGTATTTCCACTGGTTGGTTCAACCAATACTGTGTCTTTATCTATCTTTCCGTTTTTCTCGGCATCAGTTATCATTGCAAATGCAATACGATCTTTTACCGAACTTGCCGGATTAAAAAATTCCAACTTGGCAACTACCTCTGCTGAAGCTCCTTCAGCTAACTTATTTACTTTTACCAACGGTGTGTTACCTATCAAGGCGGTAACGTTTTCAGCTATTTTGCTCATGGTTTTAATATTTTATGGTTATCACTTTTTTTTAGATATAATACATGATGTGATCATTTTCTTCTTTATAGTGCGCCTTTAGCTTATCAAGCGTAAAAGTTTTCAAAACCTCATCATATTCGTCCTTGACTTCCTGGAGAAATATAGCCGAAGCTATATTGGCATTATTTCCTTCTTTTTCTATAGGCTTTTCCATTTTCTCATCCAAAACACTCATTAAATCATACAGTGTAATATCCTTTAATGGCCTCGCCAAAAAATAACCTCCTCCGGCTCCTCTTTTAACATCAACAACTCCTTTCTTGCGAAGGATAACTGCAATAGCCTCAAGGAATTTCAACGGCAGATCTTCATTCTCAGCTATCTCCGCCACTCCTCTCAGTCTACCTTCAGGCAGAATTGCTAGAGCCAGAACAAATCTTAATCCATAATATACCTTCTTTGGAAACATATCCTACTTATTTACTATTTACATAGGCAAATATCAATCAAAGTCTTATAAAAAACAAATGATTAATCCGGTATTAATCCTATTTTTACAATAGGATATAACACAAGACTTTAATTTTCAAATAAATAAATATTTTTCATCAATGAATTTTAATCATATGCTATTGATATGATTAAGTAAATTAAGATCAAAGAAATTAAAAAGCTTCCCGAATCGTAAAGAATACCCCACTCTCATTATGGTTTGAGAAACCATAATCCATTCTAAAATTCAAACCATCCTTTGGTAAAGCCTGAAAACGCAACCCAAAACCCGCAACAGCATGAAGATCGGAAAACCAGGAGGAACTAAAATCAGGCATCACCTTACCTAAACCACCAAAACCTACAGCACCAATACGCCACCAAACTTTCTGACGCCATTCAAACTGAGTAAACCAGCTTGCTTTATCAATATATTTATAGGGATGAGGAATTCCGCGGAGATTATACTTACCTCCAACAGATGGCAATTTGTAAAAAGGTACATTTCCTGAAGAAGAATTCAAGACCAGCTGAGCTGCCAGAATATTATTCTCTTTTAGAATAGGAAAATAACGTCGAATATCAATTAAACTCAAATTAAAATCAAAGTCACTTCCCAAATAATTATTATAAAAAAGAGTCGATCCTGTAATTAACCATCCTTTTTCAGGATACAATACATCATTTCGATTATCGAATATAAACACAGGTCCAATTCCATTAGCCCAACCGCCCTTATATCCTGATATAAGCTCATTCAACAAACCACCTTCAATATTATCATGCCTATTACTGTTAAAATCGAGCCTTAATCCAATAAAAAACTGATCATTTAATCCTTTGGCAATATCTGAAGTAAATACAAATGAATTTAAATCGTATTGAGTAAAAGGTTCCGCTTTTATTCCATTGCCTATTCCAAAGAACTCATCATGCAGAAAAAGATATTGGAGTTTGGAGCTTAACGACCAATTGTTTCTCCAGTATGAAATCAAGTCGAGCTTAACTTCGTACATTCCTTTTGTTGATACCTGAAATGATGACGCCAGAGTAGTTGGGCGATTCATCTCCTTATTCAAAGATCCGATTCGCCAGACTGGCATAACCCCAATTTCAATTCCTGTGCGTGGAGAATAACCTGCTGCTGGATAAACCGAAACCACATGCCTTCCCTTCTCCCATGTAACCGCATCCAACACTTCTTCTGCCAACCCAACGCCCCACTCCAACAGATTTGTCTTAACCGTATCATTCTGCGACCATACATTCTGAAACAGAAGCAATAAAACTGCCAGCCAAATAAATTTGCTTCGATATAATATATTAGAAGTCAAGAGCCTGATTAAAATCTGCAATAATATCTTCAGAATCCTCAATACCAACTGATAAACGAATCATCGTTGATCGGATTCCCATTTCTCTCTTCTCTTCATCGGTAAACTCAGCATATATAGTAGATGCCGGATGAATGGCTAATGTTTTATTATCATTCAGATTGGTTGCTCTACGTATCAATTGCAATCGATTATAAAACTGAAAACACGCCTCCTGCGATTCCAAATCAAATGTCATCACAGCTCCAGGCTTACCCTCAAACTGCTTAACTGCCAAATCATAACCTTCATGGGTGTCTGATCCGGGATATCGATATGATTTTATTTTGGAATGACTCTCAAAATACTCAGCCAGAGCCCTACAATTTTCAACACATTTATTTACCCTTAAAGCCATAATATCGAGACCCATATTCATATAATGAGCCGTATGAGCAGTCATGGTACCTCCAAGGTGCCTGAAGATCTCCTTGCGTATCCGGGCAACAAGAGCATTCTGACCAAATTTAGCTGACCACTCCTTCAAGGCAGGTAATTTACTCCAATCAAAAGTACCATTATCAATCACCACCCCTCCAAATGCAGCAGCACCTCCCGAAATAAACTTAGTCGTTGACATAACCTCAATATCAACCCCAAATCTCTTAGATTCAAAAACATAGGGTGGTGTAATAGTACTATCTACCACAACAACAACATTGTTCTGAATAGCAAGCTGCGATATCTTCTCAATATCAACAATCTCAAGTTGAGGATTGGTTATCGTTTCGAAAAAGTAAACTCTGGTCTTCTCATCTGTAGCGTCAGCAACAACTTTTTCATCTGTCATATCTGCAAATCGCACCTCAATCCCTAACGAGGGCAATGTTTGTTTCAGTAAGGCATATGAATGACCAAAAAGATGATTGGATGCAACAATATTACCACCATTCTCAACCAAACCGATAAGCACATTCGATATTGCAGCCATACCTGAAGACAAGGCAACAACAGCATGTGCTCCGGTCACCGATTTCATTTTATGCTCAAAGTATTCAACTGTTGGATTAGATGTTCTTGAGTATGCATGAGCCACCTGCTTTCCTGCAAAGACCTCTTCAATTGTTTCTGCACTATCAAATTCATAAGCAACACCATCATAAACAGGCATATGAAGTGCATTATAAGCATCTTGCTTTGGATAAGGCGTATGTAGTGAACGGGTTACAAAACCCTTTTTATCATTTTTCATTTGAGAAACCTAAGTAATTTGTTTTGTCAGTAACAAAAGTAGTGATTCTAAGGAATCATACTATTAACGCAATGCTTTAACTTGAGCTGGAGTAATCATTTCACCTTCATTACCAAAGTTGGAACGCAGATAATTTAAAACCGAAGCAATTTCTGCATCTGATAAATTTCGATAACTAGCCATCACCCCATTATATTTAATTCCATCCACCTCAATTTCACCAGACATACCATTCAGAACTATTTTAATTAGATTATCCTTATCACCTGATATAACACTATTTTTTGATAGCGGTGGATACATCTTTGGTATACCCCCTGCATCCTTCTGATGACAAGACATACAATGTTTTTTATACGACAACTCTCCGTTATCATTAGTATTTAGCAAAGCAGACTCAGTTTGGTTACTAGCTACATTTAACTGAGCTCCATTATTCTTAGACTGCCCGCAACCCACCAAGCTTATAACAACAAATAAAAACACAAATTTGAATAAGTTATTCCAATTCATAATTTACTTTTAAATGATTCACTTAAATAAAAAGAGTTTATTCATCTTAATCATTGCAACAATTAAAACAATAAAACGTTCCATTCAAACATAAAAATATCCATATAATCACTCTTTTGAAACCAAGCAAACGCACAAACGTTATTAACCCGACAATAGACATGCAAAAAATAAAAATTGTAAACATTCTTTTTAGTACTTTTGCAGGTCAGACAACAAGCACGCAACAAAAAACTGAGGATATATGATCATTTACCTTAGATTATTATCAGACGAGAAGGACGATTTTGTGAAGGAGATTGCTGTTGATGACAAACTCACATTTGCTGATCTCCATAATTTTATACAGGAATTACTAAAATACGACGCTACACAGATGGCCTCGTTTTTTACGACCGACAAAGAGTGGAATAAGGAAACTGAAATTACCCTCTTTGACATGGCTGATATTGACTCGGCCAACTTAAGAACAATGCAGGACACCATGCTGACTGAATATATTTATGAAGTTGGTCAGCGAATGCTTTACGTATTTGATTTTTTCTCAGAACGCGCTTTTTTCATTGAAGTGGTTAATACCGCTGATGGCGATCTTGAAAAACCAATGTGCTATAGAAATGACGGTGAAGCTCCTGAACAAATCCAAATGGGCGATTTAACCGGAAATATAAGAAAAGAGCAAATAAATTTTCATGAAGATGAGTTTGATGGCTCAATCGATTCGTTGGATTTTTCGTCATTGGACGACTTAGATTTCGAAAGTGAAGATTCTGATTACTATTAACATTTGCCTGCCGAAATGACAAAACACCTGGTGGTATTGGTTGGACCAACCGGAATTGGAAAGACTGATACCAGTTTAAAAATTGCAAAACATTTCAACACTGAGATTATATCAGCTGACAGTCGTCAGATTTACAAAGATCTTAAAATTGGAACTGCTGCTCCCACCAAAGAACAATTAGCTGTTGTTCCACACCACATGGTAGGCACACATTCTGTAAGCGACTATTACAATGCATGGCAATTTGAACAGGATGTATTGAAACTTTCTGAAGAACTATTCCAAAAACACAACACACTTGTCTTAACAGGTGGTTCGATGATGTATATTGATGCTGTTTGTAAAGGTATCGATGACCTGCCCACCATCGACCCTGAACTTCGTCAGGAAGTAATGGACCTGTACGAAAAAGAAGGCCTGGATGCCATCAGAAGACAATTAAAAATGCTCGATCCTGACTTTTACAACGAAGTTGATCTGAAAAATCACAAACGTGTTATGCATGCCGTTGAAGTTTGCCTGATGACCGGAAAACCATACAGCGCACTACGTACGAACTCCACACGTCAACGCCCCTTTAACATCATCAGAATTGGGCTCGACATGGATCGTGATGAACTATACAACAGAATCAATCATCGCGTCGACATGATGATAAAGGATGGCCTCTTTGATGAAGCCCGTCAATTCTACCATCTTAAAAACGAAAATGCCTTGAACACAGTAGGCTACAAAGAAATTTTTGCCCATTGGGACGGAGAATACGATGCTCAGACAGCTATCGAACTGATCAAAAGAAATTCCAGGCGATATGCAAAACGACAGCTATCATGGTTTCTCCGTGACAAAGAAATGCACTGGTTTCACCCCAAAGATGCTGATGAAATTATTACATTTGTAGAACAACAAATTTTTGTTTAACCCACCGGGCCAATTACGCATAGCCTTGCTCGCGGTTTACATTTTCAGGCCCGGTGTTTTTCTTTCTTTAAATGGTCTATCATAAACCTTTTAACCTTCGAGTATATGGACTTTTAATAAATCCTAGCAACGAAGTTTTACTCACAGATGAGCACCGCATGGGTATGTATATGTGCAAATTTCCGGGAGGAGGATTAGAATATGGAGAAGGAACCATTGATTGTCTGAAACGCGAATTCGATGAAGAACTGGGTATAGCGATTGAAATCAAAAAGCATTTTTATACCACCGATTACTTTCAGAAGGCTCTGTTTTTTGAGAATACTCAATTAATCAGCATCTATTATCTCGTTGAATCTGATCAATGGAAAGAAATTAAAACATCTGATAAACCCTTTGATATAAAAGATATAGAAGGGGAACAAAGTTTTAGATGGAAAAATATTGATCAATTAAAAGCTGAAGAACTAACTTTCGCAATTGACAAAAAAGTAGCTGTGATGCTAAAAGAATTATAAAGTTGCCTCAACTACTAAATGAAAGGTTTCCTCATTCCATTCAGATCGATCAAAGCCTCCATAGAATTCAACTCTTGAGAACAAATCTTTTAGTGGTTTTTCCAGCCAGCTTTTTAACAACGGAAGTAATTCAACCTGATTTTCAGTTATCGTATTTCCTTTAAAACTTAAAGTTGTATTAAAGGTTATCTTTCCATCACGACGGTGGATATAATCTCTTTTAAAACTCAGATCACCTGATTCAATCATCGGCAAATGATCAACATTCTGACTTAACACCCTATCGTAATTAACGATCTGGAAAATAAACTTTCCACCGGGTTTCAGTTTATTTTTAACATTCCAGAATAACTTCAGCACATCAGCCTGTTCATCCAGATGAACCATAGTATTTCCCAAACACAAAATACTATCAAAAAGCATTGATGGATAATCATCCAAAAAAGTACGCAGATCTCCTTTACGAAATTGCAAATCCAGGGCTTGCGGACGCTTTTCTTCCGCCTTGGCAATCATCTTCTCGTCAAAATCAAAAGCTCTTACTTTTGCACTTCTCCGAGCCATTGCAATCGCCAAAGAACCGGTTCCACAACCCATATCAAGAATAGATTTTTGAGCTAATTTACCACTAACTGCTTTCTCTACAAATAAAAGCTGCTTCTCATTAAAGGGAAACAGCTGATCATACATCTCGGATATGTTACTATAAAACTCCATTAATCGATCGTTTCTGATATATGGTATTTATTTCGTTCTGATCCATTACGAGAAACCAACTCAGCAAGAAAACCAGCCAAAAAAAGTTGCGTTCCTAATAGCATTGAAGTTAATGCAATATAAAAGTATGGACTCTCAGTAACCAATGGAGCCGATATATTGTGATAAACAGCCCAAAGTTTTCGAACCCCTAACCAAAGTGCAGAACCAAAACCCACGGCAAACATTAAAGTACCCAAGGTTCCAAAAAGATGCATTGGTCGCTTACCAAACTTAGAGATAAATGTTACTGACAGCAGATCCAGAAATCCTTTAACCGTTCGCTCTATACCAAACTTGGAAACTCCATATTTGCGTTCCTGATGCTGCACTACTTTCTCGCCAATCTTTGAAAAACCAGCCTGTTTTGCAATCAAAGGAATATAGCGGTGCATCTCACCATAAACCTCAATACTTTTAATTACTTCTTTTCGATAAGCCTTTAAGCCACAATTAAAATCATGCAGTTTAATACCGGAAACCATGCGAACGGTTCTATTAAACAGCTTACTCGGTAAGGTTTTGCCAATTGGATCAAATCTTTTCTTTTTCCATCCACTTACCAGATCATAACCTCCCTCTTTCACCAAACGAACCAGTTCCGGTATTTCATCAGGGCTATCCTGAAGATCAGCATCCATGGTTATCACCACATTACCTTCAGCAGCATCAAAGCCACAATAAAGAGCTGCTGACTTTCCATAGTTCCTTCTAAAGCGGATGCCTCGTACCATTGGATTCGACTCCTTCAACTCTTCCACTACCTTCCATGAAGTATCTGAACTTCCATCATCTACAAACAATACTTCATAAGAAAGATCCAACGAGTCAACTACTCGTCGGATCCAGCTTAATAATTCGTTTAACGATTCTTCCTCGTTATATAATGGTACAATTATCGATAAATCCATATTCTCTATTCAGCCTGTGCTTCTTCAAACATTGGTTTGTCTTTTTTGAAGATGGCAGCTAAGATAAGAGAAATAATTACGCCTCCAATAGCAGATCCAACTACACCAAAAAGAGCAAGTGCTGTTGGACTCATCATTTTTCTCATCATTCCTTCCACCATATCCAAATTCTGCTCAACCTCTGGATTCTTAGCAATGGCTTCCTCTATAGCCATATTAAAAAGTTGATCCGGGATAGATGGATCAATAACAGTCATTAAAATGTAGGAAAAGATAGAACCTAATATTCCACCAATCAAGGCTGTCATAAACCCAAGACCAACACCTGTTCCGTAGCTCATATAACCACCATTAACTTTATCTCTATACGTTAACATAGCCCATATTAAAATACCAATTGTTATAAGGTAAGAAACATAACTTAGTGGTTTATTACCAATCATACCGGCAACATAGATAATAACCGAATAAAGAATTGAGATCACACCTAAATAAATTCCGTAAGTCAAAGCAGTTTTCGACCAAGGTGCATTTGTTTTTTCCATAATCAGGGTTTTTAAAATTTATAATTCAACTAAATTACAAAATCCACTTGAAACAGCCTTCATTTGGTTAAAGAATAAGTCTGAATGAAAAAAGATGTAAAATTTTGTTTTTCATTTTCACCATTTTACAGAAACAAGACAAAAAAAGTAGTGCATATTATTTGCAGGAATTGAGTTTTGTTTTACTTTTGCATCCGCAATCACAAACACGGGTAAGTCTCATACGACTAGCTCCTGTTGAATTCCCCCAGGGCTTGACGGCAGCAAGGGTAGACGGTTGTAGCAGTGCGATGTGGGTAGCTTACCCACCCTGCCGGTGTAGCTCAGCTGGCTAGAGCAGCTGATTTGTAATCAGCAGGTCGGGGGTTCGAGTCCCTCCACCGGCTCCGATAAGTAACCAAAGGGTTACCGGAAAATTTTAAAATATTGAATGCAATTGGGGAGATACCAAAGTGGCCAACTGGGGCGGACTGTAACTCCGCTGACTTATGTCTTCGTAGGTTCGAATCCTGCTCTCCCCAC